>JBIJCS010000556.1:0-3218 GCA_044344575.1 Pirellula sp.
CATCGACCCCACAGGAATATCCCTGATCCAACCAAGCTTGAACGTCTGCGATTCGGTTCTCCATTCCACCACAAAGAATCAAGGGGACACCGTTAACCTTGCGACCTACCACCGCCCCAGCTTCCCAATGATGAACTTGTGCTATTTCTCGCAAGTCCGCATCGAGAAACTCGTCCCAAGCATCGATATGGCTGACACCAGCCCGACGTAGCCCCTGCGCGGCAGCCCGACAGCTTGCACCTACCACCACTGCCCTTTCCGGGAGCACGACGGACTGGTTGAAAACGGATTTCACATGCACCCCAAGGATTCCTGACTTAAAAACTGCTCCGCAAAAAGATCGAAATAGTGTACCATCGATTCCTTGATTCCCTGGGACACTTCTTTCTCGAACTTACCATCCTAGCGACAAACATCGGATCCTAATGAACAACATACGACTACTCAACACCCTGGTCCTCAGTGCTTTGGCTTGTCTGAATCTCAGTTGTATCCAGCGGTCAGAGACCTCGGTGACGATTTACTGCGCTACGGATCGTGAGTTTGCTGAGCCGATTTTAGACTCTATCGAACGCAGGTTGAATCGAGAAAAGTCGGACTCCATCGAGCTCGTACGTGTCTTTGATGTTGAATCTTCCAAAACACTGGGCTTGGTCACACGCATCGAACAAGAAAAATCGCAACCGAAATGCGATGTACTTTGGAACAATGAGATCCTTCATACTATTCGACTTCAACGCGCTGGTTTGCTTGCTCCGCATGCTTGGCCAATTCCAGACACCTGGCCAAAAAGTTTTGTCGCATCGGATCGCACTTGGGTCGGGTTCGCTTCGCGAGCACGAATTCTATTGGTCAACACAGAAAAGCTCAAAGACCGAGGGGAGTGGCCTGAAAGTGTCACGGAACTGAGCGACCCGAAGTGGAAACAGCGTTGCGGTCTAGCGAACCCAGTTTATGGCACGACAGCTACCCATTTCGCTGTCCTCGCGTCCCATCCCAAAGCACTCAAGAACGTGGCATGGGACGATTGGTATCCATCGGTGCGTCAAAACGCAATCGTGCTTGCGGGCAACAAACAAGTTGCCCTCGGTGTTGCAAGTGGCGAACTGGACTGGGGACTGACCGACACTGATGATGCTGTCGCAGAAATCGCGAAAGGTAGACCCGTCGCCATCGTTTTTCCCGACCAGAACAACGAAGGATTCGGAACTCTCTTCATACCCAATACCGTAGCGATCATCCAAGGCGCCCATCACCCCAGTCTTGCCGCCCAAGTCGCAAACGATATCTCCGGTGAGAAGACAGAAAGCCGCTTGGCGATGGGGAACTCCGCCCACTTTCCGACTTGGCCCCAAGTTGCAGATCCTGCAGATCTGAAAACCACTGGAGTCCGACGAGCCAATGTCGATTTTGAACTGGCGGCTGATCGCTGGGAAACCCTGCGAGACAGCCTTACTCTGCCGGTGGAGAAGGAAGCCCCTGACGGAAAATAAAGTAAACCGCGCCACACATACAAAGCGCTGCCCACAGAAAATCCCAACGCAGCGGTTGCTTCATGTACAGCAGCATAAAAGGTACAAACACACACAGCGTGATCACCTCTTGAAGGATCTTCAACTGCGGTAGCGTCAACAACGTGCTACCTAGCCGATTCGCTGGAACTTGGATCAAGTACTCGAAAAGCGCAATGCACCAACTCACCATCGCGGCGACCAACCAAGGTTTATCCTTGAGGTCTTTCAAGTGACCATACCAAGCGAACGTCATGAAGATGTTCGAGGCAATCAGCATCAAGACGGTTAGCAACACGATTCCCATCAGCTACTCCATTCGATCTAAACTCGATCAACCGACCTTCGATCGTGTACGCCAACTCGAAGCGAGAATATCCCAAGCGTACCATTCGAGGAATAATAACAGCACTGGCACGATATAAATCACCAATTGAGGAAGTGCCGACGGGGTGATCTCGTCGGAAACATCCAAGCTTGGAAATACGTTTCCTAACGCTTGGACTAATCCAAACACCATCCCCGCATTGATCGCCAATAGAATGATGCTGACCACAATTTCACGAAAGACGTACCAAAGTAACTGGCGTGCTGCTCGCCTCTCTTCTCGTTGTTCCTGTGTGAGTAACGGACTCATTCTTCTTCCTCCGTAAACTCCCCTTCAAAACCCAATTCGGTGACGTCGCTAATTCGACCAGCTAACGTACCATATTGATTTGCGATAAAACAAAATACCCAAGGGAACAAAAAGAAAAGAATCCCTACGGCAATCGGACCATACAAGAAGGCGACTTGCGTCATCACAAAAAAGATCGCTAATACAACCCCTGTCTGCATGTACATCGCACCCCAAGCATCTGGCTTTTGCGAGAGCGATTTCAAAATCGATCGCGTCAATGGTGGAAACAGACTGCCCGATTCAATCATGCTCAATAGCACAATTGGTAACAGCCCCCACAAACTCAACGTCGGGATCGAGCCGTAAATCAAGTACGGTGCTCGCATCTTGTACAACGCTGAACCAATCGGTAAACCAATCGCATAAGTCCCCGCAATTGCAATGAAAAACATCATCAATTCACCCATCGAATCGCCCAACTTGCCAAATGGCCACTCCTCAACCTTGGTCAATCGATTGGCTGCTTTCGGGATGATTGCCAAACAACACAACATCACAGCGCATACGATCGGGATGAAACCGAGCACGAACATCAACAGCCTCGCCAACTGCAGATGCCAATACTCCTGATCCAAAACGTATGGCCCTAGCGAATGAAAGACGTAACCAAAGATCGCTGCAAAGACACTGAGGATAGCTACCGCAACGACCAAGGATCGATCGCTGAGAAACCCAAACACCATGGCTAGCCAATCCTCGGTGTCGAATACCCCAGAGACTCCATCCAATTCCTCCGCCTCGCGCTTTAACTCCTCGGCTGCTTTGTCTAAGATCGACTTAGTGTTGACTGTCTCACGAGAAACAATCCGCGGATTCGCCCCTTCCGCTGGAGCTAATTGCACACTGGTATTCCGCTCGTCCCAGCGCGTCTCAGTCGGCTTTTTCTTCGGCTTAGGTGCCGGCTGGGGAAACTCGGAATGGCAATCCGGACAACGAATCTGCTTGCCCACCGAAGAAGGTCGGACGTACAACACCGTACCGCACACTTTGCATACGACCGAATACTCCCCGTCTGTTCCTCGGCAACT
>JBIJCS010000557.1:0-3217 GCA_044344575.1 Pirellula sp.
AAAAGACTGATCGAGACTTTCGGGGGGAATTCCAAGGACATCCGTCCAAATGTCCGCCAAACCCGTTTCCACTTCACCCCAGTCGATCTTGCTTAATTCCGAGGTCGGACTTGCCACCAGTCCAGTACCGACTGCCAAGGCTTGACCGCCAGCAATTCCAACCTGATCGCCATTCTCAGAATCCAATTCGATACACTCACTGCATTGAGTTGCGGAGACAGTCAAAGAAACCGGATCAGGGAGCGGGACGGTCATCGGGGTTAATACAATTCAGAGATTGTTAGCAGAAGCTTAACGCCAAAAGTAAAGGCTTTGCAGCGGTGAAGAGACTCTCTTCGATTTTACTCATGGAAAAGATCAGAGAGTTTACCTACGATACGAACCCAGTCAATCGAAACGAAAGTGATCGAGTCGATCCAATCTCCCCAGATCGTCTCGCCCCCCTGAGTCTTTATTCCTAGAACGAACAGCGTTGTACGCGTGCCCCCTAAAGATCAAATGCCGCAAATAATCAACAGCGTTTCGACCACAGAACCAATCCAACACCACTGGCGTGCGAATCGGATTTGGCTTGCAGGCTGTTGCTTCATGAGTCTCCTGGCGGTCGCTTGGCTCTCCTACCAGAGCTACCGCTATTTTGCAGACCCAAAAATCGTCAACGGACGAACCATCAGCGAAGGTGGAATCGATTTGCGAAATCGATACCGCGAAACAGAGTCTTGGTTTCGTGGTGAGCCCGTCTACAGTATGTACCGAGATGGCGTCTATGCTCCTGCTAGCTACGCGATCTTTGGAATCCTCTTTAACAAGCTTCCTTGGTCCGCGGTGAAAATCCTTTGGTATCTGCTATCGTTCGCTACGCTCGCAACGCTGAGCTGGACACTGCCGCATCTTGCACGAGCCCAATCAACCCCAGAGAAATTATTTTTGAGGATCCTACGCTTTGCGATGTACGCTACCGGTGCAGCAATCGGTAACGGACAGCTAATCCCTATTGTGCTCCCCTCGGTCCTCTTTGCCGTAATCACCCTCACTCGCCGTGAACTATCCGCTCGAGAGCTATCGCTCGGCACTGCTTGTATGGTCGTATCACTCGTACAACCCACAATATCTGCCCCATTCTTTTGGCTGATCTTGTTGAGATCTCCCCGATGGACTCGTGGGACTCTGGTCGTGGCCCTGTACGCAATCCTCTCTGCCATCGCCGTGGCATTCCAAATGTACTCCACCACGGGTAATGCAAACGTCGCAAATCCTACAGGGCTGGTCAAGCGATGGATGGTGCGCGCAGAAGGTGGTGCTTACCATGGTTCTCTCAAGGGAGGTTATGGCACTGTCCATGATCTGCTTGCTAGCTTGGAATTGAGATCCTGGAACATGTGGGCTTCCTTGGCAATCCTCGCCATATTAGGTTTATGGGTCTATCGTCACCGCAACGTCGATCTCTGGCTACTCCTAGGTTCAACGGCAATCATCGCTCGCATTTGGATCTACCATCGATGGTACGACGACCTGCTCTTCCTACTGCCTTTGATCTGCTTGTTCCGAATCTTTCGCTCCCAGGAATATTCGTGTCGCGAACAAAAATTCGCTCGAATTCTCTTCCTCTGGCTTTGGATATTCCTACTACCCCCTGGCGTTTTGTACACCATCCCGTCCAACCTCCTGCTCGGACTTCAAATCGCCGGCTGGTTAGCAACCCTGCTCTTTTTCGGTTTCCTTTCTTGGAAATCCCATACTCAAAATAAACTCTCGACAAAGTCGACGCCCAGCTAGAATACTCAACGTCCAGAGCAAATGCTCACAACAATCCCAATCATGAATATCCTTCCACGCGTTTCAAAAGGTTCAACCATGACAAAAAATCGGTCAAAGACAAAATCCATGTCTCCAGAACAAGCCGATACCGCCACCTCGAGCCAATGGTTCAAACGCGCACGTCTCTTGGCTTTCACTGCACTCCTTTCCTCCAACGCAGCAGCACCCAATCCGGCCATCTCGCAAGACGCCCAGCCTTCAAACTCGACGCAATCAAACTCGACACAACCGGAGAAGTCCGAAGGAACCTACCTCTCAAACGTTCGACAACTGACCTTCGAAGGTGCCCGAGCCGGCGAAGGTTACTTCAGCCGTGATGGCAAGCAAATGGTATTTCAAAGTGAACGGGAAGCTGGCAATCCGTTTTACCAGATCTACCTTCTCGATCGCGAAACAGGCGACGTCCAGCGCGTCTCACCCGGCCACGGAAAAACAACTTGCGCGTGGATCCACCCAGATGGTGATCGCGTTTTGTTCGCTTCTACCCAATTCGACCCAGATGCTGTGACCAAACAAAAGAACGAACTGGAATTTCGCGCCTCAGGTCAGCAACGTAGATACGCTTGGGACTACGACCCTCAATTCGAACTTGTCGAATGGAACCAAAAAACAGGACAATACAAAAAGCTTACTGATGCCATAGGATACGACGCGGAAGCGTCCTACAGTCCGGATGGCAAACTGATTGCTTTCTCCTCAAATCGCGAAGCTTTTCAAAAGCCACTCTCAGATCGCGAGAAACAACTCTTCGAAAACGACCCAGCAGTTGCCCTCGACTTGTACGTCATGAACTCCGACGGCTCGAACATCCGCCGCGTTACCGATGTCTATGGCTATGACGGTGGACCCTTCTTCTCCCCTGACGGAACACGCATCTGCTGGAGACGCTTCAGCGAAGATGGTGCGACCGCCGAAATCTACTCGGCCAATGTGGATGGATCCGATCCCAAACAACTCACCAAACTCGGTGCAATGAGCTGGGCTCCCTACTTCCACCCCTCCGGAGACTACCTGATCTTTGCGACCAACCTCCAAGGCTTCGCTAATTTCGAACTGTACGTTGTCGATGCTGCAGGAACCAAAGAACCTGTTCGTATCACCTCCACCGAAGGCTTCGATGGCCTCCCTGTCTTCACCCCCGATGGCTCGGAATTGGCTTGGACAAGCAACCGTACTGCCGATAAAAAGTCACAGATCTTCTTAGGCAAATGGAACGACGGTGCAGCACGCCAAGCACTTGGCCTCTCCAAAACCAACGAAACAAAAACCACGGCGTCGTCTGCCGCTATGATCGACCGCGCACTGCTCGGAGAAGCCTCCAGCACCGCTGCGAAAAACGCCAAAGAAACAGACAACGATTACCGTGCGTCCGATATCGGTCGCCACGTCGATTACCTCT
>JBIJCS010000558.1:0-3212 GCA_044344575.1 Pirellula sp.
TTTCAACAAGCTCGCGAATTTTGGTCTTTTGTACCACCCAAAGTACCTACCGTGCCGAGTCCGACTCGAGTCGATTGGGGAACCACGGCCATCGATAAATTTGTTCTCTCTACCCTGGAGTCGCATGACCTGTCCCCTGTTTCTAAAGCGGGCAAGCGGGAGTTGATCCGGCGAGCCACCTACGACTTGACCGGCCTACCTCCCATTCCTGAGGACATCGAATCCTTCGTGAATGACACTTCTCCCGAAGCGTTTGCGAAAGTGGTCGATCGACTCTTGTACTCCCAAGCTTACGGGCAGCGTTGGGGACGTTACTGGCTCGATATCGCAAGGTACTCCGAAGACCAAGCACATACGTTCAGCGTACAACCGAACACCAACGGATACCGATACCGCGACTGGGTGATCTCCGCATTGAATGCAGATATGCCGTTTGATCTTTTTATCAAGTATCAAATCGCTGCTGACCTGATGGATATCGACGAAACGGAGAGATTGAGGAACCTCCCTGCGCTGGGTTACTTCGGCTTGGGTGCCCAGTACTATAAAAATACCGATGCGGCAAAAGCTGCCGCCGATGAACTTGACGATCGTATCGACACCTTGACTCGCGGCTTTTTGGGGCTGACCGTTTCGTGTGCACGTTGTCACGATCACAAGTTCGATCCAATTCCACAACAGGACTACTACTCTTTGGCAGGGGTGTTTCACAGCAGTCGACTGCACAACACACCTTTGGTCTCGTCGGCGGAAGTCGAACGATTTCACTCCGCTCAACAAAAGATGAAGAAGCTAGAAGAGAGTATCCAACAGACGATTGCGAGCCATGGCCCCAAGTTGCGAGAGTCTCGTGTCGCTGAAGTTTCAAAATATCTTCTGGCAACGGATGCATTTCAGTCCACCAAAGCAAGCGATCCTTCGGTGAAATTGGAAACGTTTGCAAAGGATCGCGAGCTTGACGCAGTGGTTCTCAAGCGATGGCTTGATTATCTGGAGTCCAAGCAATCCAAGTCGGAAGTAGTCTTCGACGCGTGGTTTAAGCCGCTCGAAGTGAAATCGGCTGAATCGCATAGTCAGACAGCACAGAATAGCCAGACTGCACAGAATGGCCAGACAGCACAGAATGGCCAGACAGCACAGAGGAGTCACATCGCTCAATCGATTCAAAGGCACCTGGAATTGCTGCTTCGAAAAAGAGATGGGATGTTGACCCCAGAGGAGCAGGCTGAACTCTTAGGCTTGACCAAGTCTGAGGGTAAAGCGTCCGGAGATCCTCGGTTTATCAGTCCGCTGGTAACCAAAAACCAGCCGAAGGTAGCGATCGATGTCGATCTGAAGGGGGCCAAGGAGTTGTTTTTGGTGATCAATGACGGAGGCAATGGGCCCAGTTGCGATCATGCCGATTGGTTGGAACCGAAACTAGTGACTGCTCGAGGTGAGATGTCACTAACCGAATTGAAATGGCGCAGTGTCGAAGCTACGTATGGAGAAGTGCATATCAACCAAGGCGTGACGGGCCAACCCCTTCGGGTTGCGGGTAAGACTTATTCGAACGGTCTGGGTAGTCACTCGACATGTGTGATCACCTATGACTTGCCGGAAGACATTATTCGGTTTACCGCGACGGGTGGATTGGACAATAGCGGTAGCGATCAGGGTGGGGATTGCGGAGCCAACGCTGCGGTTCAGTTTCGTGTTTACACAGAGAAACCGACCGACAACCCACTGGGTCCGTCCGATGTTTTAGCAAATTTGTTTGGCGAAAAAGGGATTTTTTCGATGGACATTCCCACCATGGAAAGAATGCTCCCGGAGGATGTTCGCTCCACGTTATCCATCCAACGGAGCGAACTAGAGCAATTGCGTGGCGATGCACCAGCCATGTACCCGATCTCGCATGGAATCGCCGATGCAAGTCCTTCGGATTTAAAGGTCATGGTGCGTGGAAACCCAGCCAATTTGGGTGAAGTTGCACCTCGACGATTCCTGAGGATCCTCAGTCCTGAAGAACCTAGGGCGTTTGTGAAGGGAAGTGGACGATTGGAACTGGCCGAGGCGATCGCATCGCCGGACAATCCGTTGACAGCAAGGGTGATCGTCAATCGACTTTGGCAGCATCATTTCGGGCGGGGATTGGTCGGGACGCCAGATAATTTTGGCAAGCTGGGGGAAGCCCCCACACATCCGGACTTGCTCGACTATTTGACGATTCAATTCATCGAACAGGGTTGGTCGCTCAAAAAGATGCATCGTCAAATCATGCTCACGGATACTTACCAGTTGAGTACCCAGCGTGACGAATCGAATATGCAAGTCGACGCAGACAATCGCTTTCTTTGGCGCATGAATAGGCAACGACTCGATGTGGAAGCCTGGAGAGATGGCTTGTTGGCCGTATCGGGACGGCTCGATGCGAAGCTTGAGGGAGCGTCAACCAATTTAGCTGAAGCCGACAACACGCGTCGTACGGTTTATGGTTTCATCAGTCGCCATGAATTGGACAATATGCTGCGACTGTTCGATTTTCCCGATGCGAACATCACTTCCTCAACGCGCGCCGAGACTACCGTTCCACAGCAACAGCTTTTTGTCCTGAACAGTCCGTTTATGATCGAGCAATCCAAAGCATTTGCTACTCGGATCAAAGACCAAGGGGGGCAGGGGATAGAGGATAAGATTCGACATGCCTATCTACTCGCCTTTGGAAGACCTGTGACCGATCTTGAGTTGCAGATAGGGGTGGAGTACCTCCAAGGAGTCGATAGCCAAGACGAACAGGAGCGCATCCAATTGGATCGTTTGCAGCGGTATGCGCAGGCTTTGTTGGCAAGCAATGAATTCATGTATCTGGACTAAGATCAACCATGCGAATCCACCACTCTGAATTGACATCGAACGGACAGGGTAGTCCCACTCGCCGCGCGCTCTTGCAGCGGTTCGGCACAGGGCTTGGCACCCTTGGGCTTGCGGAACTCTTGAGGAAACAGGGATTATTGGCACAAGAGACTCCTCCGATGAACACAGGGCTAAATCCTTTGGCTCCCCGTCCCCCAATGTTTCCCGCGAGGGCCAAAAGGATTATCCACTTGTTCATGAATGGCGGGCCCTCGCAGGTCGATACTTTTGACCCCAAGCCAGCGTTGGACAAATACGATGGGCAGCGTCCACCGGGGGCTGATTTGAAAACGGAGCGCAAGACGGGTGGCTTGATG
>JBIJCS010000559.1:0-3211 GCA_044344575.1 Pirellula sp.
GCATTTGTGCATGTGCTCCTGGATCGATGTTATCGCCCCAAGTCGGGTAGTCGATGGACTGAAGCGGCAGTGCAGTTTCGGTGGCTTTATCGGCGATTAACGCTGTGGCGAGTGGTCCCCAGATGGCGTCATTTTCAAATCGATTTGGATCGGAGAGGATCAAGTGGACCGTTTCTTTGATGGTCTTTCCGCGATGGCCTTTGGAAGCAATCTCCTTTTGGATCGCAGTGATCGCTGCAGGGACGCAGGTGATGGGAAGTCCTAGTTTTTCAAGTTGTCGAGCATTCATGGAGCAATGGAATCCGAAATGACTTGATGTAGTTCAGCGATAGTATTTTGTTGGAACGAAGTTTGTAGGCACCAGGGCGGCGTGGACGAGGCGATGGTTGACTGTGTACGAGCACCTAGCAATTAAGAAACAGCACGCCGGGGAGCCTTTTGCAAGAGTGGTTGCTCGCCGATACAGGCAAGCGGATTTGTGTTGGAGGGAAAGACATTAGAGGAAAGAAACTTGTTCGCTCAATATCTACATTTTTTGACTGGCATTGTCGTTGATTTCTTTTCTTTTCGTTTCCGCTAGGTGTTTTTTGGTGGAAAATTGGCTTTTTCATTCTCCGCTTCGGGGAACTCGTGATCGTACCGCGGTCGAAGCCTCACAGTCCTGTCGTTTTTTCGAGTGTTAGTACCATTTCATCGAGCACGAGTGCGAGTAGGATAACAGCCAGCGGTCAGTATCCTCACCCGCAAATGTTCCTTACGAGCCTGTTTCGAAAGTCACCTATGGACCTTATTTATCGTTTTGACCCGTATGCCCCGTTAGATTTCAAGCGACCGAAGACAAACAAAGAAGCGTTAAAGGCATTGGTTCAAGGGAATCAGAGGTTTGCTTCGACAGTGGAGCATTTGCAAAAGATCAGCGAAGGAGAAAAGCCATCTTCAATGGTTTTTCCTATCAATCCGGTACAGTTAGGAGTGCCATGGATGGGAGGTCTGGAGCCTCTTCATTCTCCGTTTGCGGCTGTTCTTGGGTGCGCTGATGCACGGGTACCGATCGAGCATATTTTCGATTGTTCGGCGAACGACCTTTTTGTGGTTCGTGTTGCAGGGAACGTTTTGGGATTGGAGTGCATCGGAAGTATCGATTACGCCGCGACGGCTTTGCGTGAATCATTGAGAAGTGTGATTGTTTTGGGGCATACGGGGTGCGGTGCGATTTCGGCTGCGACGGATGTGTATTTAGCTCCATCGAGTTTTGCGACGATTGCGTTTAGTCATCCTGTACGGACATTGATTGATCGCATCATGGTCAGCGTTCGCAGTTCGGCTGAGGCTTTAGAAGCGGTTTATGGTTCAAAAGTTAGCAAGCAGAAAAATTATCGCGAGTTGTTGATCAATGCATCCTGTTTCGTCAATGCTGCCATCACCGCTTACGATTTGCAGCGAGAAGTTAACGCTGTTTCCAAGGGACTGACGGTGTCTTATTCGGTATACGACATGGCATGGGCGAGTGTGAATGCGACTCCGATTCGGTCTAAGGAAGAGGCGTTTGATGCGAAGGCGTTTGCAACAGCCCCTGCATCTGCCGAGAGTTTGAAAGAGTCTTCTCGATGGATTGCGGAGTGTTTAGCTGAGAATAAGAAGCCCTCGAAGTAGAGTTGGGGAGTATCGGCATGGATCGAGAGAAGACAGCCAAGCTTTTTGTGTACGGTACGTTGAAGCGTGGGCAGTTGCGAGGAGCCATGTGGCCTCGCGCTGCCGTATCGATTTGTTCGGCTGTGGTAAGGGGAGAACTGTGGGATTTGGGATCTTATCCCGGTTTAACGATCGGGACAGACTGGTGTTTAGGGGAGCTTTGGAGTATCGCGATCGACGATCTTTCAGTCACCCTTTCGGTCCTAGATGAGATTGAAGGGTACTGCGAAGAAGCAGATAGTGGGCTGTATTTGCGTCGTACCATTCCAGTTTGGTATGCGGATAGCTTGAGCTCTGGTATCTCGAGCTCCGGTATCTCGCACTCCGGTATCTCGAGCGCCGGCAGTGGGATTGCTTGCGAAGCGCAGACCTATCTTTACGAGCATCCGAGTCGCTTGCGTACCGCGAGAAAGATTCAGCCGTGGATGCAATGCCCATTCGCGATACCGGGGGACAGCCTGGTAGCTTGTTGGCCTGATTCGAGCAGCCGTGTACCACTTTGGGTTGGCGATGAAGTTGACCCGAGTTAGGGAGGGCGGGTGGGAGGTGATCAGTAATGTGGTGGAATCTCGTCTTCCGCTCGGCGGGGTTCGCGCGAGGATTCGCGTACCTGCCGAATGTCCGAAGCGATCAAGCGAGTTTCTCGTTGCAAGGTGTCGATGCGTTTTCCTTGATCGATGATGACTTCGTTCAGGTCGTGGATGGTTCGTTGCAGGTGGGTTACCACGAATTCGAGTTCGGTGAGTCTGGTTTCAGGATCCTTCATTGGTCATGCATGCTCATGGTTGGGTATTACAGTTAGGCTTTGGCAATGCTGGTCAGTTCTGCAGTCCAGGTTTCGACGAGGACCGCAGGCGCAATGTTTCGGGAGACGTCGCCTCTGGTTTTCATGGTCAGATGAATGAGTTTTGTCAACGTCGTTGGTGGGAGAGATTCAAAGGGGTCCAAGTGCTTGTGTTGTCTTGCTTCTGCCCCCAAGCAAACGCGAAGAGCGGTTCGCAAGGAGTCGATCGCCTCGTCGAAGATCCAGCGTAGAAACTCTCGGCGTGGTTGCCCATCGGGAACTTCGTCCTTGAGATGGTCAAGAATCAATTTGTTCAATCGTACAAAATCGAGGGGGCGTTGCAGCAGGCAAGTGAGGAGGTGGGTCCGAAATTCGCGAAGCGTAGGGTTTTTCAGTTGGGCCGCAATTTCGAGGGAGCCGCGAGCAACTTGGGCGATGCTTTGGGCTTCTTGTGTGGTTTCCGCGAGTTTATTACGCAGGAGTAAATCAGCGAGCTCCGTCGAAGTTAGTGGAGAGAAGCGAACGATTTGAGAGCGAGACCGAATGGTGCTCAATTGAAGGTGTTCGGAGGTTCCTACCAAAAAGATGATGGCTCCTGGAGGGGGTTCCTCGAGTGTTTTTAGAAGGCTATTGGCTTGCTCAGCTTCGAAGGTATCGATGTCATTGATGATGGCGATTTTTCTTCGGCCTGAATAAGGGCGCATACGAAGCTCATAGCAGAGCCCCGATTGTTCC
>JBIJCS010000099.1:0-11458 GCA_044344575.1 Pirellula sp.
CCACGGGACTCGAAGTCAAACCGCTCGACGAAGCCGAAGTCAATCGCGTTACCTACATGGGTATCCAACCCCTGCTGCAATCCAACCCTCTGCTCGCATCAGTAAAAACCATCGTCGTAGAAGTCGGTACCGGCAGCACCGAAATCCTAGTCGTCTGCGCAGGGAACGTCCTGTTCTCGAACACCTATCGACTCGGTTCCCTGCGAATGCTTGAACAAGTCGACCGATTCAAAACATCCCACGCGAAACAACGTGCGATTCTTGAAACGCAAATCCGCCGTATCGTGCATCAAATCTTTGAGCATGTCGACGAAGGAAATCAAATCCAAATGGTCGCTATTGGTGGCGACGTCCGCATGGCAGTGAAAAACATGGAAGCCGTCGAGAACGACCAAGCCCTCCACCGACTCTCTGCCGATTCACTGCTTGCCTTTGCAAGGCATATCGGACAGTTGCAAGAAGAAGAACTCATCCGCCGCTACTCCATGAGCTTCGCCGACACCGAAACACTCTGGCCCGCGTTGATGAGTTACGCACTGCTCGCCAAAGAATTTAAATGCGATCAACTCTTCGTCGCCGACACCAACCTCCGCGACGGACTACTGACCGAGCTCTCTTATCGGGACGCGTGGACCGTCGAGTTGCGCAATCAGATCATCCGCTCGGCGATCAATCTCGGACGAAAATACGCCTTCGACGAAACCCATGCGAGACATGTGGCGACCCTTTGCCGAAAACTCTTCGCCGACCTACAACCGGAACATCAACTCGATCAGCGGATGGAGTTAATCCTCTACCTCGCAGCGATCCTTCACGAAATCGGAACGTTCATCTCCACCCGATCGCACCACAAGCACGCCATGTATATCATCAACAATAGCGAGCTTTTCGGACTCTCTGATCGCGATCAACTTTTGGTCGCCCTCGTCGTTCGATACCAACGCCGCTCGTCTCCTCAACCGGAACACGAAGGTTACGCGACGCTCGATCGCGACGATCGCGTCGCCGTATGCAAGCTTGCCGCAATTCTACGGCTTGCCATCGCACTCGATGAATCGAGATCCCAACGTATCAACTCCCTGCGATGCAAACGTGAAAACGATCGATTGGTGATTCTCGCTCCAGGCGTCGAAGACGTTTCACTCGAACAACTCACCGTTCGTCAATCTGGCGGACTCTTCGAAGAGGTCTTCGGCATGAGCGTATTCCTTCGATCCGAACTTTCCTAACGCAGATTCACTACCAAACGTGACGACACCACAGCAACCTTTCGACGATGCCCCTTGGTATCAATCCGGATTGGCCTTTCAGTGCACTGGTTGCAGTAACTGCTGCTCAGGTCCACAAACTGGATACGTTTGGGTGGACCAACAGGAAATACTCGATCTTGCGAATGCATCCGGCTACGGCAACGACCTCGACGGCTTCGAGCGCAAGTTTTTGCGAACCATCGGTGCACGACAAAGCCTCGTTGAATATTCGGACGGCGACTGCATCTTCTTAGATCCAACAACACGTCGATGCAGTGTCTACCAAGCGAGACCCAAGCAATGCCGTAGCTGGCCATTCTGGAAAGAAAATCTTAAATCACCCCAAGCTTGGGCATCGACCGCAAAGGGCTGTCCAGGGTGCAACCAAGGCAAACTCTACAGTCTGCCAGAAATCCTTCAAATCCAACGCAACGTTGCCGACGCAACGACTCCTCAAAATCCCCCTGAGCCCGCTTAACACATGCCACGGGGTGTTTTCATCCGCCGAGATGCATGCCTACCAACCTACAACGAACCAGCTCAAACTCTACGGTCTTCTGTGCGCCTTTGCGTGAGACATGGGAATCAAATACGGGTACGCCTCCGGCTGACTGCTAAACGAAAAACCTTTCTCCCTTTGCGTCTTTGCGCCTTGGCGTGAGACATGGGAATCGAATCCTGGTACGCCTCCGGCTGACTGCTAAACGAAAAAACTTTCCCCCTATGCGCCTTTGCGTGAGACCTGGGAGCCCTGGTATGTTCCGCGGTCCACTCCACTTGCAACGTTTGCGAAATGATCGTCGACATCGATTTGCTCCCTAGTGCCGAATCGATCGACAAGGACCGCTGCACATACCCTACGATCACACCCAACTTTCTCCCTTCGCTCCTTTGCGTGAGACATGGGAATCGAACACTGGTACGCCTCCGGCTGACTGCTAAACGAAAGAACCACCCGGCACTCGCTGATTCACATCCCCTCGCATCTCCAAAACTTGAGTATTTCTACGAACTAAGCCCCTGATTTACTCCACTTTCTTGATTTTCCAACACCTAATCCTCACGCGCTCTGTCTCCTTCATCCGATATGTCCCTCATAAGCAGCACAACCGCTGCAAATACTACATACGAACTTCCGGGGGGAATCTATCGATGTCAGCACGCAACCGTTCTCGCTTTCGCTCCGAATTGCGAGCCTCTCTCCACACGGTCAGCGCCCTGAGCCTTGTCGCCCTTTCGCATGCCGCATTCTTGCCTGCGAATGCAGACGCTCAAGTCCCAAATGCACCGGTGATTTCACCCAATTCGGCTCAAATCGTCTCCCCCTCCGATCGCATCGATGCTCCCGCATCTCAACCCAATGTGTCGGAAAATCCCACTACCGATCCCACTACCATCAACGCCCAGCCAGTACCACTCACACCCACACAGAGCACCGCGCCAGCACCGCAAGCATCCACCTTCGATGATGCCCTCTTCCCGTCCCTCGCTTTGCAACGCCAGCAACTCGCCGAAAGCGGACTTACATTCCAAAATAATCTCACTCAGTTTTACTTCGGAAACACCGCCGGCGGCGCAGAACAAGATTTCCGGTACGCAGGTCATGGCGATTACCTCGCGAACTTCGACTTCGGAAAAATGATCGGTACCCCAGGCGCATTCCTGAAAATCCGCGCCGAACATCGTTTCGGTGAAACCATCAATGATGCAGCCGGTGTCGTACTACCACCAACCCTCGCCGGGGATCTTCCTGTCCTCGATAGCACCAATGTCTACCTGACAAACGTCCTCTTCACCCAAGCCCTCTCCGAGAGCTTCGTACTCTACGCAGGCAAACTCGATACCCTCGACGGTGATATGAACGCTTTCGCACACGGACGCGGTATAAGGCAATTCTCGAACACCGCATTTGTTGCAAATCCCATCGCACTTCGAACCATCCCGTACTCGACCCTCGGCGCTGGGATGGCGTGGCTCCTCGAAGGCGAACCTTGGCTCGTCTTCAATGTCCTCAACGCAACCGATACCACTCGAACAGCCGGATTCAACGAACTCTTCAATGATGGCGTTGCTCTCGCCACCGAAATGCGTATCCCCACAAACTTCTTCGGAAAACCAGGACACCAACTCTTCGCCGGTACCTGGAACAGTCGCGACTTCACCGCCCTCGACCAAGACCCCCGGATCTTGTTCCCTAACGTTCCCATCGCGAAACAATCCGGCTCCTGGTCCCTGTATTGGAACTGCGATCAATACCTCGTCACCGATGCGGCAAACCCTAAACGAGGCTGGGGATACTTCGGACGCGCAGGGATCGCAGACCAAGGCACCAATCCCATCGGATACTTCCTCTCTAGCGGTGTAGGTGGCTCAAGCCCCCTGCAATCCCGCGAACGAGACTCCTTCGGTATTGGTTACTACTACTCGAAAACCAGCGACGAAATCGCTCCGTTTATCAACACCATCTTCGGTGGCTTCGGAGACGGCCAAGGCGTCGAAATGTTTTACAACATCGCCACCGGTAAACGACTGACGATCACCCCGGACATGCAAGTCCTCGTACCATCCCGCGAACAACTCGATACGGCGCTCGTCGTCGGATTGCGTGCAAACTACAACTTCTAAGTTCCCTTGCACCAACCACCCCAGCATGCCCAAGCATGAACGCGAAGTAGGGTATAGTGTGACTCCAATTCACTTGATTCAACTCACCATCCGCTCCGCAGGGCTCCTCGCCCTGCTTGCCCTACTGCACCCCACAGCACCCTCGTGCGCTCAAACGATATCCCAACCCCTTGCAATTCAAGAAACCCCTACTCAGGAAATACCTACACCCCTTAACCAAGCTTTCTCCGAGTCGCTTGGCACCGGACTCCCGAACGACATATTCTTGAGTTCCGACATGGCGAACTTTGGGGATTCCTCTCGCCCCTATCTCGGCGGGCAATTCTCCGAAACCGATGCGATCAGCACCGGCTTGAATTTCAATGAGTTTCCCAAAGACTACCGCAGCGGACTCTTGCTCACGAAAAACCGCTGGGCTGTCAAGTTCGGTGGATACGTCAAAGCAGACTTGATCCATGACTTCGACCCCATCGACTCCCGCGACTTTTTCGATCCTGCAACGATCCCGATCAATGCTGTCGATCGCACAAACACCCGATTTCATACCCGCCAAACTCGACTGAACATGGACGCGCGCTGGATCACCGACTCCGGTCATCCCCTGCGATTCATGATCGAAGGTGACTTCTATGGCGCCGGCGAAACCCTAAGACTGCGACACGCCTACGGCGAATACGGTCACTGGATCGTCGGGCAAACCTGGACCACCTTCACCCACCGCGCAGCCCTCCCCAACACCCTCGACAACGTCGGCGATGTGGCGAGCGTCGGACGACGCCAAGCACAAATACGCTACACCAGGAAATGGGCCGATGACCGATGGTCTTGGTCCTCCTCCATCGAAAACCCAAACGTCCAACCCGATGAATTCCTCATCGAAAACAATCTAGGCGTCGCTCGAAATCCTCTCCCCGATGTCGTCACTCGCCTTCGATACACGATCGACCGCGGTCAATTCCAACTCGCTCTCCTCGGACGACGACTCGCCTTCGAACCGACCGGCGAAAGCGTCCGCAGCGGACCCGGCGGCGGACTGAACGGAACCGGCTTCTTCGATATCACCAAACGCTGCCGTACCTACGGAGGGATCCTCTGGGGACGCGGTATCGGTAGCTATCGAGACCTGCCCGACTACGCGCTCGTCGATAACATGCGAGGAAAAGCCCTAGAATCCCTCGCTTGGTACTCCGGCCTGACCCACCAATGGAACGACCGCTGGTCCACCAACCTTACCTACAGCGAAGGGATCGTTACCAACCTTCCAGGACAATCACCCACCAGCATCGCTCGCCTGAATTACATCGCCGCTAACCTGATCTGGCAACCCACCAAATACACCTTCGCTGGTACCGAATACCTCTGGGGAAATCGTGAGAACTACAACCAAGACGCAGCCGATGCACACCGTATCATGGTAAGCTTCGGATTCTTACTGCCGTAATTCCTCACCCCCCTCTACTTCCCCAATCACTCCAATGACCGCTCGCTGCAACCACTCGACCAACTCCCTTCTTGCCCCGTACTCCCTTGCCCTGTGCTTCCTCGCCCCGTGCTTCCTCGCCCCGTGCTTCGCTTGCTTGGGATCCACCTCGTCTCTATACGCTCAAATCAAACAAAACAACGCCGAAACCATTGAGCCCGAATCGAAACGCATCCTCTTCCTCGGTGATAGCATCACACACGCCGGCGGTTACATCGCGAGCCTAGAAGCCGCACTGAAAATCCAATACCCCGATCAACACCCTGAATTCCTCAACCTCGGCCTGCCGAGCGAAACCGTCAGCGGTCTCTCCGAACCAGGCCACGCCGGCGGTGCCTTCCCCAGACCAGACCTCCACGAACGACTCGCTCGCGTCCTCGACCAAGTCAAACCGGACTTAGTCATCGCTTGCTACGGAATGAACTGCGGAATGTACTACCCCCTGAGCGAAGAACGATTCGCTAAATTCCGATCAGGTATCGAACGCTTGCACGATGCGGTTGTAAAAAGCGGATCGAAAATCATTCACCTCACCCCCGCCTACTTCGATGCTCTTCCCATCCGTGACCGACTCCTTCCCGCCGGTCTACCCGAATACAAACAGCCTTATGAAAAATACGATGATGTCCTCGAAACCTATTCGCAATGGCTACTCGAACAACGCAACCGAGGATGGATCGTCCTCGATGTCCACGGTGCCATGAAGTCTCAAGTCGAACGCCAACGCAAAGAAAACCCCTCGTTCACCTTTGCCGCTGATGGTGTTCACCCAAACGCGGCAGGCCAAGCCGTCATTGCGGGACCACTCGCGAAATACTGGAACCTGCATCTCGACGCGAATGCCCTTCCCTCCCTTCCCAATGGCTCCTCACACCCAAAAGCGAAAGAGATCGTTCAAAAAGTCTCCGAGAAACAAAACATTCTGAAACTCAGTTGGCTATCTGCCACCAAACATGTTCGCCCCGGAATCCCTGCCGGCGTGCCGATCGAACAAGCGAACGAGCAAGCCAAACAGATCGATCAAGACATCCAGCAACTTCTGAAATAAGCAAAGCTATCGCACGCTTGCTGGGACTCTGAATCGTAGCATCATCCAGCCAACCCAACCGGCTGTAAAACTTAGGAACATTCCCAGCAGCGTCCAAAACGGAACCATCGCTAACCTGCCTTCTCCAAGATTCGCGAGGTAGGTCAAGTGATTCATTCCAAAGAAGAACAACGACAAGGCGATCGCAAAGACTCCCAGCATCCCTGCCAAGGCTGACAAACTCGCTTGCTTGCGATCCGGATGAAACCAAAATGACTTGTTGGGTATATTGATCATCGAATCGGGAATCCAGTAAATCATGGTACCGATCCCCAAAAACAGGAGAGGAAACAAGATCTGAAAAGAACCCATCACCACGCAAGCCGCCGTGCGGGACATCCATCCGTCCGCAATCCCTTCAGGACCAAAATGGGTAGCCACTCGTTGCGGTAGGTTCTGCCAATAGTAGTAGTTCTGCAGCAACGACAAAACAGCCAGGGGGCCGAGTGCTATCAACGCATGAACAAGCCGCATTGGTAACCCACTGAGAAAACGCAGGGAAAACGCAGGGAAAACGCTGAGAAAACGCAGGGAAAACGCTGAGAAAACTAGGCTACACGACGAATCAAAACACCACACGCTTGGCCTTGGCTCGAATATGCGAGGTGAGCAAAAGCATCTCCCGGCGATTCCTTGCCTGTAGCAACATGGATCGGGCAACGCGGATCGACCGTGGTTGTATTGAGTACGGGGAAGAGAGATTGCCGTTCGAGAGCAAGGCAGCTTGCGATGATCTCCACCGCACCCGATCCTGCTCCTAAATTGCCGAAATAACTTTTCGCGGCGGTGACCGGAACATCGAGCGAGCCCAAAGCATCTCGGATTCCGGACGCTTCACTTGCGTCTCCCTGGACATCACTTTTTCCGCAACCATGAATATGCCACGGAGTTGAGTTCAGGTCGAGTCCAGCGCGTTGGGCATGGTCAAGCAATCCACGAAGCACGTTGGAGGTGGCCAAACGAATGGAATCGCGATTGGGGTCACGCTGTTGGAAGTTCCCGACGGCGGAGCTGCAGCCACCGATCACTTCTCCCCATATCTTCGCACCCCGAGCAACGGCACGCTCCATCGACTCGAGGACCAAAGCCCCGGCACCTTCGCCGATCAGATTTCCATCGCGAGTGATATCATACGGCCGAGCCATACGCGTGGGATCTTGTTGTTCGCTTGCCATCGGCTCGGTCGACATGAAGTTCAGAGCTCGCAGGGGTTCCATGCGAGAACCCGTCGCACCGGCAATCATAACGTCTGCAGCACCGCGACGAATTGCCGAGAGAGCTTCGACGATCGAAGCACCACTGCTGGCTTCGCGGATTGTTACGGAATTGCTGGGGCCGCGCAAGTCATTGTAGATAGCGACGTGGCTAGCAGGCATATTGGGCAGATACTTCAACAACCACAGCGGGTTGACTTGGGGCCGTCCAACGGTTGGCCACTGAGGCATCTGAAACGACATCTCCGGGGAGAGGCAAGCCGTGATACCATCGGCGAATTCTTCGGGCCGCGTGATGATGTAATCGCTTCCGTAAACGATCCCAAAGCGATCGGGGGTACGCAGGGTGGGGTCGGCCAACCCAGCATGGTGCAGAGCAAGTTGGCAGGCAGCGACCCCCATCTCGATTTCGCGGCACATCACTTTTTGGTTTTTTTTGATCGCCCGTTGCAAGTTCTTTTCGAGTGGGCCGAAGTCCCCGATATCCCCAGTAAAGCAGGAAGCTTGTCCGCCGTATTTCACCGGGATCACATCCAAGGGGAGGGTATCGAGCAGACCGATCCCCGACCGGCGCTGCGACAGGTTATTCCAGAAAGAATCCAGGTCGCGGCCTAGAGGGGAGACGACCCCAAGTCCAGTGATAACGACACGGTGTTGGACATTCGACATAGGACAGAAACAACTCGGGGAAGCTGGGGTGCGGGGAATCGGAAATGGTAGGACCATCGGACCGAACGGGGGTCACAGTCCAATCAAGCCTTCAAATCGACGGAAAACGCTTAATTTACCAAGCTACAGACGCTGGAAAGCATACACAGGACGTAACGATTGGGCAACCAATGCCGGCGGAAACCAAATGCTTGGACTTGACAATTCCAACGTACGATCGACAATCCAGCGGAAGATTTTCGGGCGGTTAGCTCAGTTGGTTAGAGCGCAACGTTGACATCGTTGAGGTCGTTGGTTCGAGTCCAATATCGCCCATTCTTAGAGAATAGACAGCGTCGGCTAACAGCCGATCAAGCGAGATAAACCCAAGGGATCCCTTGGGTTTTTTCGTAGCATCTCCCGAAGGTTTCAAAGATGTAATGGGCGAGTTGCGAACCTTGTAGACATTGAATTAGGCAGTAGTGTGGGAGGTAATGTAGGCAGTAGTGAAGGAAATGATAGGTTCCTGCCGCGCGCACGTGGCTCGGATCCCCTACCATACTGCAAGAAAGGACATCACCCATGCTCGCACGTCGCGCCCTTTTGGGGATCGTCAGCTCCCTAGGATTGTTGGCAATTTTGGTCGCTGCTCGCTTCCGATCCACCAACACCGCCGAATTGCCCAAGGATCATCAACGATGCTCCGTCGAGACTCAACAAGGTACACGCGAATATACGCTGTTCGTGCCATCCGAAACTCCTTCGGCAACCCCAAGGCCCCTCGTGATCATGCTCCACGGATTCGGTGGTACTGCAGCGAACGCAATCAAAGAAACAGGTTGGTCCAAAAAAGCAACTTTAAAGAACTTCATCGTCGCCTACGGTGAAGCAACACGGCCAAATCGAGCTACCGCACCGCACTTTCGCAAAAATCCCCAGGCTTGGAACGACGGATCAGGACGTTTTCACGCCTCGAACGAAAACATCGATGATGTCGCTTATGTCAAAGCAGTGATCGAACACGTAAGCCAAAAACACAGCGTCGATTCGAATCGAATCTTCGTCACCGGTTTTTCGAATGGTGCATCGATGGCTTTTCGCATCGGGGCGGAACTCGCCGAACAAGTCGCTGCAATCGCGCCCGTCTCCGGAACTTGCTGGATGGAACACCCTAAACCTAGGAAACCAATTTCACTCTGCTACATCACCGGAACCGAAGACTCTTTGAATCCTATCGAGGGGGGATTCCCAAAACTCGCTTTTGGCGGAAAAGAACAAGGGGGTGCTCCGAAACCACCCGTGCAATCGTTCATCGGGCGATGGACCGAAGCACTACAATGCACGGGTACCATTGAACTGATTAGCATTGCACCCGGTGTTCAACAACGCATCTATCGCCGCCCCCCGAGCATAACGACAAAGACCTCCGAGATCTACTATGTGACCATCGAAGGTCTCGGCCATCACTGGCCCGGCGGAGTAAGCCTTATGCCAAACATCCTCGTCGGCAATCCTACAAAAAAACTTATCGCCACCGACCTGATCTGGGACTTCTTCGAATCCCATGGTCGCTGATCACTCCACAAACTACCACGGCTTAATGAGTACCATGCATCTGCTTGGTCAATCACTGACCGCGAAACCCACCATTCCCAACGAAAATACCACCCGGCATTCGCGCCTTGCGGACCAATCTTTCGCTGTCCCTTTGCGTCTTCGCGTCTTTGCGTGAGACATCGGAGCAGGTCGGTATGTTCCGCGGTCCGTTCCATTTGCGACGTTTCCGAAAGGATCGTCGCCATCGATTAGCTCCCGGGTGCCAAATCGATTGACAAGGACCGCTACACATACCCTACGGTCACACCCATCCACTCCCTTTGCTCCTTTGCGTGAGACAGTTCCCTTTGTGTGTGACAGAGAGATTGACTTCAGCAGAGCAACAGCGAAAGGCAATAGCCGCTACGCAAGGTTGTTTGCACGGTGCTCTTTGATGAGCCGGTCTAGGATGCCGTTAACGAACGCACCGGAATGAAGACTACCATACCGCCTCGCTATGTCGATCGCTTCGTTGATCGCAACACGATCCGGTGTCTCGCCATAAAGAGTCTCGTACGTGGCAATTCGCATCACGTTGCGGTCTATCGTTGCCATTCGCTTGATCGACCAGTTCGAGGAGTGCTTCGAAATCAGCTTGTCAATCTCCACTCTGTGCGTTCGAACTCCTTGCAACAGTTGGGTCGCAAACTCTATTAAATTTTCGTTGTACAACAACCGCTTCGATAAAAACTCCATCGCTATGTGCTCGTCGCGCATGGGATGAAGATCCTCTTCAAAGAGGACTTGGAGTACGATTTCGCGAGCTCGCCTGCGTGTTGTCATGAAGATCGCTTGCTAGTTTTCCATGTGTTAAAAATAGTGTCTTTCCAAACTAAACCGCACCAGCTGTTCTCGTGAGCATCTGGTCGACTTCGTTCGATACGATCACGCCGTAATTGATCGCTCCCAACCATCCTGACATGATGATCCCTACACTGCCCGCGTGGTATAACCCAGAGATCTGCTGCGGTAACGTGCGCGAAACGTTTAAGCCTTCAAACTTCGTCCCAAAACTTGCGCCACTCAAGTGTTTGGTGTAGTGATTGAATGTCCTCGGCGTCGCGGCTTCGACCCATTCAATCTTCTCGCGACAGTTCGGTACGTATTTTTCCAATGCATCAAGCGTCGTCTCGATAAGCTCTTGCTTGCTCGCCGCGTAAGCTTGCTCATCAAGGTTCGCCCAATCGCTCCAGTGGGCATTGGTACTCGAGACAATCGCATGACGCTGTTTGCCATCCGGACGCGTGCGAGGATAGTAAAAACTAAAGGTACGCGAGGTGATGTTGCGATCAAGCAATAGATCGGTTCGGAATTCCGGTGCCGTAGAACAGAATAGCAAATCACCGGTGGATTCGGGAATCTCTACCCCAGGCTTGACCGCCATGTAAACCTGTGTGCTGCTATTGTTCAATCGCACCGCTTGTGCCTCTTCGACAAACGTCGGATCGAAGTGCTCTTGGCCCACAAGGCTAAAAATGGTGGATCGCAAATTCGAATTGCTCACCACAGCTCTGCATTTGATTTCGCGTTCGTTGACGACGACACCCCGCACACCTTT
>JBIJCS010000186.1:0-8623 GCA_044344575.1 Pirellula sp.
TGTGCAGCGGTCCTTGTCCATCGATTCGGCACCAGGGAGCAAATCGATAGCGACGATCATTTCGCAAACGTCGCAAATGGAGTGGACCGCGGAACATACCGGGGCTCCAGATGTCTCACGCAAAGGAGCAAAGGCGCAAAGAAGACCGACATGGGCTGGGCGGACCAATGTCTCACGCAAAGACGCAAAGACGCAAAGGGTGTGGGTTGGGTGGGACCGTAGGGTATGTGCAGCGGTCCTTGTCCATCGATTCGGCACCAGGGAGCAAATCGATAGCGACGATCATTTCGCAAACGTCGCAAATGGAGTGGACCGCGGAACATACCAGGGCTCCCATGTCTCACGCAAAGGAACCAAGAACACTGCAGAAAATTGAGTGTTTTAGGGGAGAATTTGTAGTTTGGGAGATCGCGGCGTGGTGGCTAGGAAGATTGGTCGGAAGAGTCCGCCGGCTCCTTGCCAGTCTTCAATGCGGATGCTTACGTGGAGCTTACTGGGGTGGGTTGAAGTGATCGCCATCGGTATTTTGAAGCTGACTCGGTCTTCGAAGGCAGTCTTGCGTGTTTCGCGGTTTCCGGCGGTGCCGATCAAGTTTCCTTCGATGTAGACTTCGATATAGTCGTCGGCGCCGTCAATCCAGAGGTAAAGAGGCTCGGTGGGCCAATCGTCTGGCACTTGGATTTCCGTTTGGTACCAGGCCCAACCGTCGAGTCCTGGGTAGCCTTGGGATTCCCAATGTTTACCGATCTGGATCGGTTTCCATTCCGAATCGTTGCTGTCTTTTTGGTTGTCGAGGTTTCGATGCCAGCCTTCTGCGACTCCACGGTCCATCGGATCGGGGCGAAGTTTCCATTGGATTTTCGTCAAGTCGATGGTTTTCTCTCGCAGTTTATCCCGTAATGCTTGTAGGGATTCGGTTCGCATCGCTTGGATGGGCGGATCGGTTTCGGTGCGTGCTAGGGAGGAAGGCTGGTGGGAGGATTGCAGGAGTTGAAGTTGCTTGATGGATTGGTCAAAGACCCAGGCGCCGGCCGGGTTGGAGCCGTCGCCGAGGTTTAGCGTATTGACTAGTAAGGTTCCTTTTCCGATTTGAGTTGCGAACAGCAAACCATGGGTTTTGACTTGAGCTATATCGTGGTTATCCCAGAGCATCAGATAGGGGGTACATTGATCGAGCCATTGGATGTCTGGCACGACAGGACCTGCAAGGTCGAAATGCTGTAGGTCTGTGAGCATTGCGTGGGCTTGTTCCCACCGCGAGTTTGCGTTGAGAATGGGTCCGCCTCGAAGGAACCAATGCTGGCTCAGTGGGAGGCTTGCGAATTGCCCGTCGGGTAGGAACAAGACATTGCGCCCGAGTTCCAGGGCGTCGATAAGTGGAGAGTCGAACCGTTGCGCGATCACGACGGATGCATCGGAGGGTGATTCGGTGATCGACCAACTGTAGCGTTGTGCGAGAGCGATTAGATCGCGGCGGAGGGTTGGACTGCAAGAGGCGTGCAGTTCGAGATCGTGGCGAGTCTTTGAGGTAGATGCTGGCGCGGGAGTAGCTTCCATTCGATTGTTTGGGTTAGGAAGTTGCCATAGATCCCAATGATTCTTTGCGATGACGATCGCTTGGTTGGGTTTTACTTCGGAAATCTCCCCTGGGGTTGGGGCACTTGAGGAATGTTGTTCGGAGATCGCCACCAGTTCTACTTCGAGATTCCACGGAGTTGGATTTGGAGCAGATTCGAGTGATGAGGGTATTTGGGGAAGTGAATCTCGGAGGGAGTGGAGAACAATCATCGAGCTTGGGGGATCTGAGGGGGATTGTTGCAGGAGTGATTGGATCGTCCAAGTTTGTTCGTGGTTGATGGAGGGTTGATTTGGAGAAGTCCAAGACCAACGCAAGCGTAGTTTTGGTGAAGAGGTAGCATCGTATGGATGGTGCAAGCTTTCGAGGCGAGCTTGTAGGTCGGGGGCTTGCAGGAGCAAGTCTGCTTCGAAGGGGGCATCATCCCAAAAGCTACGACGTTCCGAAGGGGTTCTCAGTAGTAGTGAGCTATCCGAATGCCAATGAAAATCTTTTGCATTCCATTTTCGTTTGTTTAGGAAATCGATGAGTCCCATGGAAGCGAATGGGAAATCGCGAATGACCGAGACGACATATCCACCGTTGGGAAACTCGCGACGGTAGGTTTCGATTTGGTACTTGCGCATGAGCCATGCGTATCGCAAGGAGTCTGTTTGGAGACGCTCGACGGCTGGTTTTCCCATGTCGATCGAGCGTTGCTGAGCCCAGGTTTGGTTGGCTTGGTACGCGAGCGGAAACCAGAATGGTGAGGTAGTGGGATGTTCTGGGGTACCCCGCTGCACGGATTGAAGAACTGCATCGAGGCCTTGGGGGGCGAGGGGGTCGAGGGAATTTGGCGTGAGCCATGTATCTGCCGCGATGGCTTCTCCGAGGACAAGTGGTTTGATTCCATGTTCATCGATGTGTTGTCGTAAGCGGCTTAGGGTCGATAGCCAAGTGTGGTTATTTCCGTAGGGGTGATCATCGTAGAAGTCGTGGATACGGTTCCATTGGATCCAGCTGCTGTCGTCTTCGACGATCGAACCGGGGATACGTGAGTGGCAGCGGTCGTAGAGGGTTCGGATCACGTCGAGATCAGCGCTGGGGCCGGTTTCGCAGGTGAGGCTTCGCAGGATAATGCTTGGGTGGTTGCGGTCGTAGAGGAAGAACTCGTCGAATTCTCGTTCGAGAGTGGGAAGGGCTTCGCGTGTCCATTGCGAGTGCCACGTAGGGTATTCCATCCAAACGAGGACCCCCATTTCGTCGGCTAGATGAAGGTAGTCTTTGGGTGGAACCCATAAACAGAACTTGATCAAGTTAAAGCCGTAATCTTTCACGAGCTGCAGTTCCTCACGCCAGTGCGATGGGTCGAGGCTCGGTGCGACGCTTGGGGGTGCGTATCCCCAGTTGAGAATTCCACGTACTTGAATGGGTTGGTCATTCAAGAGGATTTGATCTTTCTCAACGCGGATGGAGCGGAAAGCGAACCGCGCAGGAACTTGGTCGATCGCCGTATCAACAGTGTTATCGGTCGTTTCGATCGTCACCAATGCTTCGTAGAGATACGGGGTGTTAGGGTTCCAGAGTTTCGGAGACTCGATAGGGAAGATCCCTTTGAGGGTCGTGGTTCCTTCGGATTGAAGGCGTTGTAATTCTTCGGGGGAGATGATTCGGCTAATGGAAGACCAGGGCGTCGACGGGGCTGTTTGGTTTTCGCTTCGTTCACGGTTTTCCGGAGCGAGTGGCTTGTCTGGTGTGAGTCTATAGTGAAGCCGCAGTTGCAGCGGTTTGGTTGCTAAGGAGTTGTCGAGTGAGGTCGGGGATTGCGGTTGGGCTTCCCGGTATTGCAATTGGACTTCTCGGTATTGCAATTGGACTTCATAGTGAAGTTTTGATTCTTGGGGGTCTCCCCAGAGGAAGAGGGAGTCGGAGTCGATAGAAATTGCGGGGCGATTGAGGAGTTCGACGGGTTTCCACAGGCCGCCGAAATGAGGGGCGAAGACGGGCAGGAAGCCTTGGGAGTTATGTCCCACGCGTTCATCGACGCGGACGAGGATTTCGATGTCTTGCGGCGCACCGTTTTGCAATTTCCCGTTTTGCAATTCGGAGATGGTGTTGGTCAGATCGCACTCGAAGGGAGTCCAGCCACCGAGGTGTTCCGCGATGCGTTTGCCGTTACAGAAGAGGGTGGCGTGCGTTGCAGCGGCGTGGAAGCGAAGGATGGTGCGATGGCTGGGATATTCTGGGGGCTTGGATTCCTTTGAGAGTTTCGTTAGTTCGGCTGGGGACAGAACGCGTCGGTACCAACCGATGCCGTCAAAAGCGACACCTTCGTGGTGTTCGAAGGAGGCTGGTAGTTCGACAGGTTTCCAAGGTAGGTTTTCTCTATCCTTGAGGGGGGAGTTTGGATCGGGTTCTTGAGCGGGGGGGCGGATTGGCAGGAATTGCCATTCGTTCAGTAGTTGGCTGGGTCGCAGGTTGGGTGAGTGAGGCTCAGGAGTTTGTGCTAGGGAGAGGAGTGGTTGAGTTAAAATACTTAGTAGCGTGAAGAGTTGGTGAGGTGCGAGAAGAGTCCAGAGGCGGGTGAGTTGGTACTTTGGCGGACGGGTCATTGTGTGGCTTTCGTTGTGTTTTTATGGGTTCGTGATTGTTCGCTAGTTGACGGTTTGGGGGTTGGCTCTTATTGTTGCAGACGACTCTTAGCTTGCTGCAGACGACTCTTTGCCCAATGCATTCGTCCGTTCGGGCGAGTCCTGTGAGCTGAGTTAAGTTCTCTTGTCACACATGAATATCGTGCAAGTCCGTTATTTCACAAGAAGGCCGTAGGTTATGACTTATCGTATGTTCCGAAGCGGAAAAGTAGCATCGTGTCGAGCTGCATTGGTAGTTGGTCTCTCTCTTGGGTTCGCTTCTTCGGTAGATCCGATGTTGGGAATGGCGCAAGACGCTGCGGCAACGGTAGCGACTGCAGTGGCCAAGCCGGTTTCGCCGGAGCAAGCGGCGATGGAAGCGGAGGTGATCAAGGCGTCGAAGGCTTTGATCGATGCGTTCAATTCGGCGAATGTCGATTCGGTTGCGGGGATGTTTCTTCCGGATGGCGAATTGATCGACGATTCGGGAACCGTTCATCTTGGTCACGCTGAGATCAAAGGCTTGATGAAGGCTTTCCACGAGGCTTATCCTGGAGCGAAGACTGAGGCTCAAGTCGAGTCGATTCGCACAGTGGCTGGTTTGGCGATGGTTGATGGGACGCGTGCGATTATCGACAAGGACGGGAAGAGTGGGTCGGTTTTGCGTTTCGCAGCGATTTGGAAGAAGACCGATGCAGGGTTCAAGCTTGCGTCGTTCCGTGACGTTGCTGAGCCTGTTGCTCCTACGCCCCACGAAGCGTTGGAAGGGATTGCTTGGATCATCGGCGAGTGGATCAATGAGTCGGGTGATTCGAAAGTGAGTATGAATTATCGTTGGGACGAGAATGGAAACTTCATCGTCGGCGACATTCTTATCAAGAATGGCGAACAGATTGTAATGAAGAGTTTCCAGCGGATCGCTTGGGACGCGCATGAGGGCAAGTATCGTTCGTGGACTTTTGATTCCGATGGCGGTTTTGGGGAAGGCCTTTGGAGTGCGACGCCGACTGGATTGGTTTTGCAATCGAAAGCGACAGCGCCGGATGGTTTGCGAGGAACCGCGACGGTCAAGATGGAATCGGAGAGCAAGGATCGATTTACGATTCGTGGTTTGCATCGCATGACCGAGGGTAACGAGGAGCCGGATTACGAGTACACCGTGGTTCGTCGTCCGCCGGAAGCGAAGTAGGTATCGTCGAATAGTAAAGATAAAATCGTTCGGGAGGCATTCTCTCCCGAACTTGGATTGCGAAAATAATGGGGTAGGTAACCCGAGGTTCCAAACAGGTTTCCGTAATACATTGGCATTGGCCAAGAATTGAGTTTGCAGAGATGAAAAAGAGTCCACAGCATTGGATGATTCGTAGCATGTTTCCTTGGACGGCTTCCCTTGGATGGGCGGCGTTATTGGGGATGGCGTTTGTTGCACCTTTGGACGAAGCGAATGGCCAAGGGCGTGGTGGTCGCGGGGGTGGGGGAATGGGCGGGGCACGCCCGGGTGGAGCGGGCTTCAGTGGCGGAGGTGCTCGCCCGATGAACATGGGTGGCGGGGGAGCGAGGCCGCAGATGCCGATGAGTCGCCCTGCTCCGCAGATGCCGATGAGTCGGCCATCGTTGGGTAATTCGATGCCGCAATCTCGCCCTGCTGGCCCTAGTATGGGTGGCAACATGGGCGGAATGAGTCGACCGATGCCGGGTAATCTCGGTGGGATGCAGCGACCGAGCACGGGTTCGATCAGCGCGAACCGCCCGAGTCTTGGAGGTGGGATGCCTACGACGCGTCCGGCGCCAGGAATTCAAAAACCGAGTTTGCCGAACACAGGAAACATTGGGGCTGGCAACGCGACCCGTCCGGCACCTGGAGGGTTGAGCGGCTTGAATCCATCGAGTCGCCCCAACATCAAGTTACCGAGTACCTTGCAGCCGTCTACGCGTCCGGCACCCGGTGGGCTTGGGAATGGTGGGCTTGGGAATGGTGGGCTTGGGAATGGTGGGCTGGGGAATTTAACGGGTACCGATCGTCCGGCGACACGGCCGACTCCTGGCACAGGTGGTCCGTCGCTTGGTGGAATTTCGCGTCCGCAGTTCCCTGGTGGTTCGACGCGACCGGCACCGACTCCAGGCATTCCTGGTTTGAACGGGCAAGGCCCGACGACTAAGCCGGCACCTGGATTTGGAGGAGGGAATATCGGCGGAGGCAACAATATTGGCGGAGGGAACAATATTGGCGGAGGGAATCGGCCTGGTCAAGGAGGGAACCGACCTGGACAGGGAGGTAACCGACCGGACCTTGGGGGGATCAATCGTCCCAATGATGTTCCGGGTTTGAACCGTCCGACGACCAAACCGACCCGGCCGAGCATTGGGGGAAATCGTCCTGGGCCTGGTGGCGTAACGACGCTTCCGGGCATTGCTGACGGCAATCGTCCCGGGGGAGGCAATCGTCCTGGGGGAGGGAGTTGGAATCGTCCGGATTGGAACGGAAACGGCAACAACTGGGGTGGCAACGGCAACAACTGGGGTGGCAACGGTGGAAACTGGGGCAACAACGGAAATTGGAACAACAACAATAACTGGAACAACAACGGAAATTGGAACAACAACAATAACTGGAACAACAACGGAAATTGGAACAACAACAATAACTGGGGCAACGGTAATTGGGGCAGTTGGGGGAACAACAATAACCGGCCCAACTGGAACAACGGCAATACCAACATCAACATCAATAACAACAATTGGTACAACAATAACTTCAACCGTCCTTCTTGGGATCGGCCTGGTTACAACAACAATTGGGGTTCAGGATGGGGTTACAACAACAATTGGAGCAACAACTGGAACAACAACTGTGTGCATCCGCACTATCACGGTTGGTACAACGGCTGCTGGTCAGGGTATTGGGGTAGTTCGTGGTATTCGCCGATCGTATGGGGAGCTGTTGGTTGGGGGCTAGGTTCTGTCACCAGCAGTTACTTCAACACGGGCTACAGCTACGTGAATCCATACTATGTCGCGCCGGCGGTGGGAACCACGACGGTGGCGGCGAGTGTGCCTTATGATTACTCGCAACCGGTCGTGGTGAACAACTACATTACGGCCGAGAGTCAAGGTTCGACAGCAACTTCGACATCGTCGCCTACAACGACTGCAAATCCTGTCGCGAATGCGAAGGTTGAAGAGTCATTTGCGGACTTTGATCAAGGGTTGGCCTCGTTCAAACAGGCGGATTATCAAGGTGCATTAAATGCTTTCAATGCAGCTTTATCGAAGAACGGTGGAGATCCTGTCGTGCATGAAGTACGAGCGTTGACATTGTTTGCGCTCGGGGATTACACGAGTGCCGCGCCGGCGCTGAACGCACTGTTGGCGGCTGCTCCCGGAATGGACTGGACGACGATGAGCAGTTTGTACGGAAACAGCGATGACTACACCGCACAGTTGCGTAAGCTCGAAGAGTATTGCAAGGCCAATCCAAAGAATCCTGCATCAGCATTTGTTCTCGCGTATCACTACTTGGTGATCGGATCGAAGGACTCCGCGATTCGCGCCTTGAAGGTGGTTGTAGAGAATCAACCCAAGGACGTAACCGCCAAGCGAATGTTAGAGGCTTTGGATCCTAAGCCCATTGAGGCGAAGGCAGCACCGACTGCACCTCAAGCCGAGGAGTTGGCCAAGCCAGCTCCGGAGATTGACTTGGTTGGCAAGTGGCAAGCGGTTGCTGGCACGACGACGATTGAGTTGACGATCACCGAGGATTCCACATTTAGTTGGAAAGCAACAGAGATGGGGAAGCCATCGATTGAGTTGTCGGGAGATTTCGGTACCAACGGTGACGCGATCTTGATGGAAACGAGCGACAAGGGGTCTTTAGGTGGAACGGTCAAGAGTCTCAATTCTGACGAATGGGTGATGAATCCGCCTGGAGCGACTGATGATAACGCCGGTTTGAAGTTCAAGCGAGTGAAGTAATCAGCGCAGATCCAAATCTGAAAAAGGTGCAACAAGGCCCGGTGAAAACTGGGCCTTGTTCATTGCAGCGTAGCGTTGCAGCGAATCGTCGCAGCGCTAAGTCGCAGTGCGGATCAAATTTACGGGCGCTCATGAGCCTACATGTGCGAGCGGTGGAGGGGACGTTCCATTGCGCACTTTGGTGGGTTTCGCGGTCGCAGGATTGGCCTTGCGAACCTAGGGATGTGTTATTCATGTTTAGAGTAACGCAACCATGAATGCGTGACCGCTGCACCGCACCCTACGGAAAACATGAGTGCGTGGTGGGGGGTACGTTCCATTGCGCACGTTGGTGGGTTTCGCGGTCGCAGGGTTGGCCTTGCGAACCTAGGGATGTGTTGTTCATGTTTAGAGGTAACGCAACCATGAATGCGTGACCGCTGCACCGCACCCTACGGAAACCATGAGTGCGCGGTGGGGGGGACGT
>JBIJCS010000560.1:0-3193 GCA_044344575.1 Pirellula sp.
CGGTTACCCCGAGGTGTAGTGGTACATCGGGGCGTAGTTCGGCAAAGCGTCGGTTGACTTCGACGACTTTGGTCGGGTCGCTATCTTTTAGGGAGACGACGTAACGGGTGAACCCGATGGAATCGAGTAGTTCACAGTGTTCGGTCGCGCTGGCGATCATTGGGCCGATGGAGTCGTGGATATCGAACTTCTCTTTGATTGCAGGGTCAACGGATCCGCAATTGACACCCACGCGTAGTGCGCAGTCGTTGGCGACGGCGGCTTCGACGATGAACTTTACTTTGTCTTGCCAGGACTTTGTCTTTTCGTGGTGGTAAAGGTGCCCGGGGTTGTAGCGGACTTTATCGACATGGGGAGCGACTTTGGTGACGAGTCGATAGTTTTCTTGGAGGTCGACGGAAAGGTTGGCGGAGGTTTGTTGTCGGATTTCGGCGAGAGCAGCTGCGTCTTTTTCGCTATCGACGGCGATACGGACAACATCAGCGCCGGCGTTGTGCAGATCGTTGACCAAGGCGACGGTGGCGGGGATATCGGTGGTGTGGGTTGCCGTCATGCTTTGCACTGCGATGGGATTCGAGCCACCGACGTGGATCGAGCCGATACGAACGCTACGGGTGGGATTGCGTTGGATAGTTGGTTTTTCGTCGTTTTGCATAGGGATTCCTTGGGCTGATGAAGCGTCCTCAGTATAGCCCAAGCCGAAAATCTGCCCACCGCCGAAATTGCTGACTTGTTATTCGCGGATGGTTAAAGAGGGTTATTTCACGGGGTTTTTTGATAATTTACGATGTTTTCGGTCGCGTACCGTCGGATCGGCCTCTTCAACGCCCTACGCAATGAGCCTGTTCGCTCGAGCGGAGGGGCTTCTAATGATTTTCCGAAAATAACTGAATATTGGTTTGTTGAAATGATACGATGCACTGTAGCAGATACTGGTTTGAGATTCTCACCGCGCTTGGGCTACAGAGAAGCCAGCGTCTGACATGCTGTATTTTCAAAATTCCAGGGAGAGTAGAGATGAAGAAGGGTGTAGCGAAGAAGGCGACGAAGAGTGTGAAGAAGGGGACTGCAAAGTCGCCAACATCATCGAAGAGCACGGTTAAAAAGGCAACCAAGAAAAAGGTGTCTAGGAGAAGAAAACAGGATCCGCAACCAACTCCATTACCCGGACCAAGGCTACCATCGGACGTAGTGCTTCGGGATTTCTTGTGTACTATTCCCGATTCATTACCCTCGACGGTCGACAGCAACGCTGTTTCATTTAAGTTGTTACCCGATACTAGAATCCAAGTCACTGTTGGAATTGGAAAAAAGGTATATGACTACGGCTATATCGTAGGTGATTTGAACGATGGAAAAAACTTCACAATCGATGACGGAGAAAAACGTACAGGCTACATTAATATCATCGGCAGATTCCGTGATGAGCTAACAACAAAAGAAATCATCGATATCCTCGAAGATTTGGTGATAACCGTACTGGTGAAGAAAAAGGTAAGGTAATCGAGGCGTCCTTGCAGTGATGCGATATTTTCTCGTTGATACTGGCTTGAGGTTCTCACCAAGCGTACACCGCAGAGAAGTCTGTGTCTGACAATCCGTATTTTAAAGATTCCAGGGAGAGTAGAGATGAAGAAGGGTGTAGCGAAGAAGGCGACGAAGAGTGTTAAGAAGGGGACTGCAAAGTCGTCAACGTCATCGAAGAGCACAGTTAAAAAGGCAACCAAGAAAAAGGTTTCAAAGAAAAAGAAGCCTGCTCGTTTGGATGACAGTGATTCAGGCTGCAGTGGAAGTCCCAGGACAACTGAAAATTCTACGTCAACCCTCCTTAATATTACTCCTCCGACGACACCAATTAATAGCGACTCTGCTTTAGGGGTCAAAATTGGTGGGTATACCTCGAGTACCAAAGTTATTGATATTGCCCTTCAAGGAACTGTTCCCCGCGGCATAACTATTGGATCTTTTGGATTTCGTGTAACTGAGGAAACTAGCCAAGGGGTTTTTGTTGCAGAATACAGTTTTACCTTTAATCAATTAACGCCCACTACGGGTCAATTGGGGCTATCTCAGACTCCACAGATTCCTACGGACTTGAAAGTGACTGTTTTGACAAAGAAGAAGGTAAGTCCGAGGCTCACGGTATGATTTACACCATCTCACCGAATTGGCTTCATATCCCGTTCGAGTTCCTTTAGCAACTCATCGAATCCGTCTGATGTCTTTGCCCTATCGACAAGTCCTTGCAGTTCGTTTTGGGCTGCTTGGACTTCTTCGGCGGTCGCTTGGTTGAGAGCAAGCTTCTGTTTTGCGATCGCGACTTTGGATGTAGCGATGCATAGTTCCAGTTGTAGCTTCAGCGATGGATTCTCTTCGAGTATGTCCGCGAACTTCTTATCGGCAAGTATGCTCTCGGCGTTTTCTACTGTATCGATGGCTTGGACAAGCCGAGGTTCGGCCAGAGCCATCGCATGTCGTGTGGCGATTTTGATCCATGTTTCAAGCCACTGCTCTGGATTCTGTTTTTGTTGTGAAGCCTGCATACTCTCTTCGTAGTACTTGGTCGCTTCATCGAATCGATCGGACTGCAACATCATCTGATGTAGTTCATTCAAGCAAGCGAGTTCGAAGTTTGAACCGTCAATCTGTCCATTTTCAAATTTCAGTGCTAATCTTGCGCTGCCGAGTGCATCAGTCCAAATGGCTTCGGCGGTTGTTTGATCATTTTGCTTGGAGGCAACGCGAGCTTCAAGGACACGGCCGAGCATGTAGTAAAAGACTGCGCCATCTTCACCGTTATCGGCTTGTAAGTACCCAGAATCAGATACTGGGGTTTCGCGGTATTGGTCCACAAAGGGCTTGAGAGATGCATTTCCCTCGCGAAAGGCTTGAGCTGCCTCTTGCGTTTTCCCGTCCTTCTCAAAAATTTGTCCCAATTGCAGCAGCGAACGCTGATGAGAGACTGCAAAACTCGGGTTGCCCGGTTCCTGTCGATTTAACCTTTCGCCAATGATTCTCGCAACGTTGTTGACTGCGTAGGCTTCCTCGAGTTTATTGTTTTGAATTAAAAGATCAGCATGGAAATACGACATGTCTCCTTCGGCGATATCCCAATTGATACGATCTTTCGATGGGATCGGGGCGGTGACCGAGGCTTTGATTATTTCGGTTGCTTGGTCAAAGTGCTTCAACG
>JBIJCS010000561.1:0-3192 GCA_044344575.1 Pirellula sp.
AAAAAGGGACACAGTGTGGATCGGAATGATCGCTTCGAAACTCCCCTTCGAGTTCTTCCGCCTGTTATGCAATCGTAACTCCTGCAACGTTGTGTCTTGGATCTCCCCATCCGACAATAGAAATATTGCATCCGGCTCCATACGCAACGCAATTCCAATGCTGCTCGCTGGCAACGTTGAACCACCATGCGATATTGTTCCTACCCATCGGTTGACACGATCGATGTTCCCCGCATTCGGATGCAAGAACTTGCTGTTCGGTGGAAACTGCCCAAACATCGGCTTGGCAGTCGAATCAAAACTGATCACGAAAAACTCTTGATCCGGCGATAAAGTGCTTAACGCGCGAATCAATTCTCGGCGCATCGCACTCCAACGCCCACCCTCCAACATCGATTGCGATGAATCGATCACAAAAACAAAACGTTGCCCCGATGCATACGTTCCGAAGAAATAAGCTCCCGTTCCTTCCGATGGTAATTGCGATTCACCTTGATCCGCAACGCTTCGCCCCGAAGCACTAACCGCTTCGGCTACTCCCCGAGCCATTGCGGACTCTCCCGCGTCCGTCAGCTCCAAATCTCCTTGCTCCAAATCCCGCAACCCCACCTCCGAGACTTGGGGCGGTTCGGCTACTTCTTGCAATGCCTTCGCTTGGCTCTCCTCAACGTCGCGAGTCTCTTCCTGAGCCAATTCCAATTCGGTAACTACCGACTCGCTGAGGATCTCTACCGTTTCTAAACCTTCCCAGTCGTACTCTTGCGACGTCTGCCCCAAAACTTCAATCCCACCCTGCCGATTCCCATCCCCACCAATCCAATAAACAGCCAACGACAACAGCAACGCCAAATGCACACACAAACTCATCATTACCGAACTTGCCGAATCCAGTCCCCATCGAAGTATCTTCATCTTGCTTCGCCCCAACTCACGCACTGGGTGTCGGACTATTCGGAATCCTGCATACTATCCATGACGCAACTCAATCCAAGGACCTTCCGGCCAAAGAAGGCCTTGGCACAAATCGGTACGTTCCACGATTGCTCGTTGCTAACCATTGCATGCTGCGCTGAAACTCCTCGCGGAAAAAATGCACCACATGGATCGGAACCTTCGGTGTTCCATCCCCTAACAACCCATCGCTGCGATTCAACTCCGCGATCGCTTCGGTCCAATTATCTAACTTCGTATCCCCGTCGAATAGTAGAAAAATCCCATCCGGATCCATTTCTAAAGCCTCTCGCACCGCGTCGATCGGCACTTTTCCCTCGGGCTGAATCTGCGCATTGTGCATCCATTGTACGGCTTTTGCCAAGTTTTCCGGGGTCGCTGAAATCAGTCGTTCCCCGCCTTGACCCGGCTCCAACTCGATCCGATCCACCACCCCTCCAAAAAACAAAATGCTGAACCGCTGCTTGGGTTTCATCGATCCCAACGATTGCAGTATCTCCCGCTTCGCAGCCTCAAACGCTCGATCCCGACGCATGCTCGGAGATGCATCCACAATGTATACAAATGTGTTACCTGTCGCCTTGGTGCCGAAAAACTCCGCGCCATCCACTACCCGATTCCCGGGGGCATTCGCCCCCGCAAGCTCCCGCAGTTCGCCCAGTCCACCACCAACCTCTTCCGCGATCTCTAATCCCGCAGCCAAAGCACCCATCTCAAGAGCCTCCACCCCACTCTGAGGGCTAATCGGCAACGGAATCTCGATCGCCCCACCCTCCATCTGTTCTTCCAATGGCTTCTCTAACTCCGAATCGGCCTCCATCGGAGTCTCCATCAAGACCTCTTGCGTCTCCACCGTCCCCGCCACGACACTCAATACCGGTGTTGGATCAACCACCGCAATAAACCAAACCCCCAAGACCAACAATAGGACACCGTGCACTACGACGCTGGCCATCACGTCGAGCGGTATCCGTTTCTTGGTCCGCCTCGGCCCAGCCTGACGTTCAAAACCAGCCTGACGTTTAGGCCCAGTTTCGCGTTTAGGCCCAGTCACTCTGTTATGCCCATTCGCTGGCTTCTTTTCACTATCTGGTCTCTTGCCACTATCCGGCTTCTTGTCAATCTCCGGCTTCTTGCCACTATCTGGCTTCTTGCCAATCGCTTGTCTCTTCCCCGCAGCCTCCTCTTCCCTCAACTGCGACGCATCTCTCTTTGCTGTAATTCCCTGTGTAGTAACGCCCTGTGTAGTAATGCCCGTTGCTGGAAGCGTCGGCATAGCCTTCGCTTCCGCAACATGTTGCTCCCTATTTCGCGCGATGTTTCGATCGGCGTTTTGAATGACGACCATTCGCTGTTTTTCTCTACCGGAATCCAACTCCAATGGGGGCTTGCCCAAGTCGCACGGATCAGGCGTTGACGCGCCCAAGGTGACCGGTTCCTCACGCCAATCGAGCAACGGATCTTGCGGCGATTCCACTTGGAGTAACTCTTCCAGTAACACTTCCAACTTCGTTGCGTCCCCTCCCTCAGCGACGGCAATTGCCTCCAGTAACGAATTGGCCACTGCCCCATACCGCGCCGCTTGCTCGCGATATCGCATCGCTCGGTATACCAATCGACCACGTTCGATCAACTCCGTTGCACTCTGTAGACCCATCGCTCGTTCTCCGAAATAAAAGGAACCAATGCGAAAGTGGTTTGCCAACCAACACTCTCTCATTGTCCAAATAGTCGGAAAAAAAGGTTGAAAATGGATCAAACAGTTTTCAACCAACCTAAAACTCTTTGACTTGCACCCCGCAACTTCTCGATCACTTCCTCGTCCTTCTTGCCACGCACAAGCACCGCTGCGATCGGCATCCCTGCGTCGATATCCACCCAATCCAGCGATCCCGCCGGCACCTCGGGTATGTCCGCTAGCAAAAATCCTACCTCCGAATCCTTCCAGCTCTCCCCATCGAAACGATTCTCCCACATCCGCGCCTGGCCTTGCTTATCGAGTCGCATTGCCGAAGGCGCATAAACAATCCCTTTTCCGACCAAGTCCGAAACACGTTGCGGCCTAGCTGCCGCTGCCGTTCGGGCTTCATCACCCAACTTCCCCGAATTCAGTGATCGCAAATGTTCGGTGACCCACGAAACACCGGAGGCTATCTCATGCAACTCCATACTCGCGGACCACCGAGGATTCAACTCGAGAATCCACAAGCTTCCATCAGCCTTAACAACAAAGTCTGCTTG
>JBIJCS010000562.1:0-3185 GCA_044344575.1 Pirellula sp.
ATGCTTGAATTGATGCCAAGCCAATGAAACGTTCGGTTTACCTCGAAACCACAATTATCGGCTATATGGCGATGCGAGATAGCCGCGATTTACGCGTGGCTGCAAACCAACTGTCGACACGCGAATGGTGGGATGTTCACCGACCAAATTTTGATCTTTTCGTATCCCAGTTCGTCATCGATGAGTGTTGCCAAGGCGACCCGAAAGCCGCTGAAGAACGTAAGTTTTATCTGGAAAACATTCCGGTTCTTGATGCCAATTCGGAAGTAGAAAAACTGGCGGAGGTGATTTCGGACGTACTTCAAATACCAGCCAAAGCTCGAATCGATGCCTTCCATATCGCCATGGCATCGGTTCATGGAATACAATTCCTCTTGACGTGGAACTGCAAGCATATCGCAAATCCTGAGCACCGCCCAAAGATCGAACGCTCGTGTCGAGATCTAGGCATGGAACCACCATTGATCTGCACACCATTTGATTTACTGGAGAGTTGAAATGACCGATCCAATTGTGGCCGAGATCAGAGCTACCCGCGAACGGATTGCGGAAGAGTCAGGATGCGATATTCATGCAATCGCCGAGGCCGCGCGGAAGCGTCAGCAGATATCTGGTGTCAGGACGGTATCGCGACCGAAACGACTACCCGATGCCGACTTGGCAAAACCTGCGTCTGTGGATCGTGGATCGGTCCAAAGCGGAACAGACACATCTGCCCCCGCAGTGGGTTAGTCCAGGTTAATGACGAACCGTCGGTTTTTTGGCAATATTCCAGCCTCCAACTAAAACCTTTCGAACTTCCTGAAGCCTGCCCGCTTCCGGCACCCTGCCTATGGCAATCAACAAACTCATTCCCGAAAATCATTGGTCGGCTAATAAGTGGCTGATGTCTTTGGACACCGGGAGGGAAACTCGGTTGGTGAGTTCCATTGATGCGATCTGCACTGGTTGCGTGTTCTCCCTAATGACAAGTTCACCAATGGAAATCTACGAATGAAAATCGCGGCTATCGTCCTGCTGCTGGCAGCAATGTGCATCGGATTTGCGCAGGGTCCAAAGGTAGACGATACTACAAAACGGTACTCGAAGTTCCAAGGTGATTGGGTTGTCGCCTCGATGCAGACGGGGACCAAACCAACAGAAAAGCCACCAGGAATTGCCGTCAATGTTATAGGCGATACGTTCACTCTCAACGGTTCGGGCGTTGCAAAACATACTCCCGTTACGTTTGAGTTTCGCATTCCCCAAGACGACAAAGAAAATCCCTACCGTGAGCTCCAAAGACGTGGCGGAAAGAAACTGGATGATATCGTCGACGTCAATAATCAAATTGAGATTTTCTGGTTTGTTGGAATCTACAACATAACTGACGAGGAACTCAAACTCGCCCTGAAATACTGCGGACAAGGATTGGAGGGACGTCAATTTCAGGAATTCCGACCGCCATCTTCATTTGACGACGAACCAACTGACGGTGAAGTGCGGATTGTTTTGAGAAGAAAGAAGGAGGCGAATTAGGCAAGTGAATTTCCACATGTTTGTAGTCGTCATTGGGGGACTGCTTTCGGCGACTTGTTTTGCCGATGAACCGACGAACCTAAAATTGGAATCCCTCAAGGAGCTTTGCGGCGGACAATGGATTATCAATGAAGATCGCCGTCGATTGGTTGAAACCTGGAAAGATGATGATAATACATTGCACTCGAGATCATGGATGCTTGATAGTTGCTTCAAGCGAATTATTCGCCACGACTCGTATCGATATGACGCTATCCGAAAGAAGCTAGTCGCAACAATTCGTTGGTCAAATGGATTGAAATGGGAATGTGACGGGGAGTGGGACCAAGAAATGAATGCCTTAACATGGTTGGCCCCCTTCGGTACTGGAACCCGCTCCTTTACACTCCGTCTCGTTACGCCAAAAATCGTGGAGTATAAAATTGTTGATAGAGACAGAACAGGCAACGTTGGATGGGAGTACACCGAAAAGCGGTATCTCATCGCGGACTAAACACAACAAGGAGATTCGAGAAAATAATAATGATCCGGTAATGCATGCCCGTTGCCGACCACCCTCCCCACACCACCAATAACTCACCCCTCCACCATCACCTTCTTCGCCCCAGCCGCCTTTGCGAAATCATCCTCAGTAACCAGCAGGTAGCTTTGTTGGGCTATACGCGGTGAGTTACCGAGCCAACTGCAAACCACATGCAGTGGGAACTCGCGTTGGAGCTCGGTCTGTCTGCTAGCACGCATCGAGTGGAACAATCGTGGCCAACCCGAGACGCCGGCGCGGCGCAACAAACGTGTCATCTCACTTCGTAGGTTGGCATTCTTCCAACCCATCGCCGTGTTGGCTGCGGCGCGGTACTGCGGTGCGGCGACCACATATTCGCTCTTGTGGCCTAAGAGCTCGAACACTTCGTCGAGGATCGTCGCGTTTTTATGAAGATGGGCTCTATTTTGGAAGACTCAATTTTTTGTGGTATAATGATGTCCAAGATTGAGGGGGAATATCATGAATCCAGCATTAACTGTGGTCGGAGATCAACTCTGGCGAAGAATTGGGGAATCGATGGATCGAGTTGAGTTGCGTCTTAGGAAAGCCGTATCCATTCTCGAGTCCACCTCGATTCCATTCGCGATCGTCGGAGGGAATGCGGTAAGAGTCTGGGTTGCTCAGGTCGATCCTGGAGCTGTGCGCGCTACGAATGATGTTGATATCTTGATTCGTCCCGAGGATCTCGACCAACTTAAGCAGGTGATGGCCGAAAATGGATATCATTACAGAAAAGCTGCGGGCTTGGACATGTTCCTCGAAGGAAAAGAGGATTCGGTACGTTATGCGATTCATATTGTTTTAGCGAATCGGATGGTCAAGCAGGACGACTTCGAGCCGAACCCAGATGTCGAGCCGGTTGAATATGGGGATGGAATTCGGATCTTGCCACTGGAGAGGCTTGTTCGAATGAAGTTGAACTCCTTTCGACTCAAGGACCGCGTTCACCTGTTAGACATGATTGAGGTTGGGATTGTGGATGAAGCCTGGATAACGAAATTCCCCAAACCTTTGTCCGATCGCCTCCAGTCATTGATGGATAACCCAGACCAGTAAACTACCTAGGTTTATCACCGCTAAAATCCACCAGTGAAAGCGTAGGTGCTGATGTTCCCACAGCGTT
>JBIJCS010000563.1:0-3177 GCA_044344575.1 Pirellula sp.
CGCCACTTGGATATCCCATCCTGAAAATGTGCTGACTTGGCGAAGCATCGCCAATCGCACTTGGCACTACCACTTCGGTCGCGGAATCTGCGATACTCCAAGTGACTTCGGGCGGATGGGAGGTGTACCGTCTCACCCCGAGCTTCTCGATTGGCTAGCTGTTTGGTTTCGAGATGACGCCAAGGGATCCCTGAAGAAACTTCATCGACTGATCGTAACCAGTCAAGCCTATCGACAACAATGCACAGTGAATTCACTTGCGAATGCGATCGATTCGGACAACCGATTCCTCTGGCGTCAAAATCGACTACGCCTCGATGCGGATTCCTATCGCGATTCACTCCTTCTCGTGGCAGATAACATCGACTGGAAGATGGGTGGACCGGGAATTGAACACTTCACAAAACAACCAGGTCCTCAATCAACTCCCAAACTTGACTATGCCGCGTACGATTGGAATAGTCCAGATGCGAACCGACGCAGTATCTACAGAACCGTCTGGCGAGGTATCCCAGATCCTATGATGGCCGCACTAGATTTCCCCGATCTCGGATTGCTCGCTCCCGTTCGAGGCTTCACTGCCTCCCCCCTCCAGTCACTCGTGTTATCAAACAATCCATTTGTTCTTCATCAATGCAAAAGAACACAGGAAAGTCTCACTGCCAAATACAGTACCACCTCAGAACAAATTACGGAGTTGTTTCAACGAACGTATCAACGCAATCCAACGACAGTTGAAATGCAATCACTGACACCGTTCGTGCAACGTCATGGCTTAGCTGCCTTGTGCCGAGTGATCTTCAATACCAATGAGTTCTTGTTCGTTCCCTAAACAAAGGATACTCAACTCGACGAACCATGAATCCAGAACTCAACGCTAGACTCCCAAGTGTTCGCGAGATCCATAGCCCAACCTCCCAGCGTTTCTTTCGTCGGGATTGGTTGCGACAAAGTGGAGGTGGACTCGCTGCAATCGCTCTTGCAAACGCACTCGCTAACGAGGGACAAGCACAACTGCATCACGAGCCAAAGGTCAAACGAATCATTCAATTGTTCATGACCGGTGGGGCGAGCCCCATGGACACCTACGACTACAAACCGGAGCTCGAAAGATTGCACGGGCAGATGCTGGGCCCAAAGGACAAACCCGAAGGATTTACAGCTCCCGCTGGGGCCATCATGAAAAGCCCCTTCCCGTTTGCTCAACACGGTCAATCAGGGCGATGGGTCAGCTCCATGTTTCCCGAACAAGCGAAACTCGTCGATGAGATGGCGTTCCTGATGGCCATGACGACAAAGACAAATGTCCACGGGCCAGGCACCTATATGATGAACAGCGGATTCCTCCTTCCTGGTTTTCCCTGCATGGGTGCCTGGATTTCCTATGCTCTAGGTAGTCTCACGGAAAATCTACCAACCTTCGTCGTGCTTCCCGATCCACGCGGCCTTCCCTACAACCAACAAGGCTGCTTCAGCGCAGGGTTCCTCCCCGCTGTACATGAAGGGCTCGTGCTGAATGCAACGGCAAAGGTCCCCATTCCTGATTTGTTTCCACATCCCTCGTTTGAATTCGCACAAGGCGAATCGGAACGAGATAGCCAAACACTCTTAAAATGGCTGAACGAACAATACGGACAAAACCAATCGGAAGACAGTCGCCTCGATGCTCGCATTGCAGGATACGAACTCGCTGCAAAAATGCAACTTTCCGCTCCGGAAGCCTTCGATCTTCGAACCGAAACCGAACAGTGCCAACGGGATTATGGTCTGGAGCAACCCGCAACCGAAGACTTCGGCCGCCGCTGCTTGCTCGCACGCCGACTTATCGAACGCGGTGTCCGCTTTGTACAACTGTGGAGTGGCCCCCAAGGAGCAACAAACAACTGGGACAATCATGGCAACATCCAAACGGAACTCCCACCAATGGCACGAAGCGTCGACCAACCCATCGCTGCACTCCTCCGAGACCTCAAAGCGCGTGGACTCGACCACGACACGCTCGTGATCTGGACTACAGAGTTCGGTCGTACTCCCTTTGCTCAAGGCAGCCTCGGACGAGACCACAATGGCGGTAGCTTTGTTTCCTGGCTATGGGGAGCCGGCGTCAAAGCGGGTGCTGCATACGGCAAAAGTGATGATTGGGGTTACCAAGCTGTCGAGAATAAAACATGGTGCTACGACCTTCATGCGACCATCCTCCACTTGCTAGGCATCGACCACACCCGTCTAGTCGTTCGCCATAACGGAATCGACCGGCGACTCACCGATGTCCATGGTCACGTCATTCACGAAATCCTCAAATAACCCAACCTGATTCTTCCGCGCTGGCTTGCACGACTTGTGCTCCAACCGCTCGATTCTTGTGCACATAAGCTCAGGAAACACGCGTCGTGTTCTCCCGCCTCCTTTTCACAGCTAAATCGTTTCATCAAGCTATTTCGTTTTGCGGCGGAAATTCCCCCTGCGACAAATCCGGGCAGGAATCCAATCCCACCCTACTTCCTGCGATATCTACGACACACAAAAAGAGTCCCTGCCATCGCGTCCGAGTGGCACGATGTTTGCGTATTGAGGCTTAACGGCAAGCCCACTCTCCCTGGAAATACTTGCTTCAACGACCAAGTGCACTCAAAGGGAGACTCTACGGGAAATGATTGGTTATCTTATCGATATGGATGGTGTTATCTATCGTGGCAATGAACTAATTGAAGGTGCAGATCGATTTATCGCTGCCCTTCGTGAATCCAATACCCCGTTCCTCTTCCTTACCAATAACTCACAACGCACTCGTCGAGATGTCGCGAAAAAATTAGAACGCTTGGGAATCGATGTCGACGAAGAACATGTCTACACGTGCGCGATGGCTACCGCACGGTTTCTTGCATCGCAAAAACCAGGGGGAACCGCTTTTGTTATCGGTGAAGGAGGATTGCTGACAGCTTTACACAAAAATGGGTTCTCCATCGTAGATCGCGATCCCGATTATGTTGTGGTTGGAGAAGGAAGAAACCTCAATTTTGAAATGGTGGAAACGGCACTGAGGATGATCCTCGGAGGAGCAAAACTGATCGCCACAAATCTCGATCCGAATTGCCCCACCGCATCCGGTCTGCGACCCGGATGCGGTGCCATCGTCGCAATGCTTAAGGCGGCTTCGGGCGTAAAAGCCTTTAGCGT
>JBIJCS010000564.1:0-3175 GCA_044344575.1 Pirellula sp.
TATGCCGCTGCGCAAGGTTGGCCAACGCTCGCCCTAGACTTGCTCCTGATGGGTTGCACCCTTTGGGTGGTTACCATGGGAACGACCATCGTTGGTGTGCTATTGATTGTTGCGATGATCGTGATTCCACCTGCAGCCGCTCGCCTGTGGTCGGACCGGCTTCCTTGGAACTTATCGATCAGCGCGCTGATTGGTATTTTATCTGGGATCTTGGGCGCTTTAAGCAGTTGGAGTTTTGAGAACCTTCCATCAGGTGCATCAATGGTTCTCGTCGCGGCAGGATTTTTTGCAGTCAGCTTGCTTTTCGCAAGTCGGCGCGGGGTGTTATGGCAATGGACAGAACAATGGCGTATGCAACGTCAGATCCAAGAAGAGCATGTGCTGCGATGCATGTTTGAATGGTTGGAGAAAGAACAATCTGCTCCAGCTTTGCATGGTTCCGTGCGATCAGAACCAGTTGCGAAAGAGCGGATTGCAAGCAACCTTGGATGGGCACAACGTCAGTTAAACCAGGTCCTCAAACGATTGATTCAACTCGGTTGGGTTCATGATCGTGGAGATCAATCGGTTACATTGACGGTTGCTGGAATTCAGCAATCACACCGCGCGGTCCGTCGACACCGACTGTTAGAGCTCTATTTCTCGCACTGGGCCGATTTGAGTTCCGATGCTATCGACCGATGTGCTGACTACACCGAACACGCGCTTGATGATGAACTACTCGCTCGCCTCGAACGCGATGCGATGGAGTTTGGCAAGCCTGTGGACCTTCCTCCTAGCATTCACCCCGTCGGTTAAATAATCGCATGCGATACATCCAACCGCTATTCGATTCTTCAAAAATGATTCTATGGCTTGCGATAGCTTTGAGATTTAGTTGCTGTTCTTTAAGCATTGCGCAGGAAAATGAAGCGGGAGCGAATGCGACGCTCAAGTCCCTTCGGACACATCGATTGCAAATTCTTAACGGACTAGACCATGCGATAGAGGTGTATCGAATCGACGGCAATGGGGCAAGAATGCTACATGCTACGGTGGAGCCCAAGCGGCACACGGTGGTACGTGCGGAGCCCAAAGAGCAGTTTGCGGTAGTGAATCCAGTGGGGAACCCAAAGGTGGATTCAGGGGCAGAACGGCAAGGGACAAACGCAAATCCAGAGACATCAAAAACAAAAACATCACAAGCAGAGACAGGTACGGGAACAACAAATACCGAAACGATTTTAACCAGTGAAGTCCCTGTCCAAGCTTACCGTGTCGGTGGCGTGCCCGCTTGTTACACGCAGCGGTCTGAAGCACAAGGTTTTCCGATTGTTGCAACGGCGAACGTCTCTCCGTATGCCCTGAAGGAAGCTGAGTATCTCGTGGATCAGATGCTTGCGCATCGTCCCGATATTCGTCGCGCGATGATCCTCAGCGGTGCGAGGTTGTGCATCATTGGATGGAATGAGTTTACGACTGATCTTCCAGAGTGGGAATGGTTGGCCGAAAACGAGCTAGCGGAGTATCCCGGAATTTCGCCTCGAGACTTCTACGATGCGCGGGCTCGCGGGATGGGAGGAAGCCGTATGGATCCTTTTTGTTCGTGCGGCGAGGAGAATTTGCTTTGTTATCCCGGAGATCCCTATTCAACGGAGAATATTTTAATTCATGAATTTGCTCATAACATTCATTTAAGGGGACTCGTGAATGTGGATCCGACCTTCGATGAGCGATTGAAGAAAGCGTATGACCAAGCGATGCAGGAGGGGTTATGGAAGAGCAAGTATGCCAGTGTGAACCACCATGAATATTTTGCGGAGGGTGTACAGTCTTGGTTTGATAACAACCGGGAGGATGACCACGATCACAATCATGTCAATACTCGGCAGGAATTGATCGAGTATGATCCTGGTTTGGCGGACTTATGCCGAGAGGTGTTTGGAGAGACCAGACTGCAATACACTAAACCCCAAACACGACTGAAGGACCATCTCGCCGGATATGATCCCGCGACAGCACCAACATTTCGTTGGCCGGAGCGACTCAAGCATGCTCAGCGAGAGATTTTACGCCGCGCTCAATCGCGTTGATTGCCGCAGTAGAAGACTCGTTCGACCATCAATTTAGAACTGAGGATTAAAATATCTGCGCGCTTGCCTTTTTCCAGACTGCCGCGAGAGTGAGCGATTCCAGTTCGTTCTGCGGGGGTTAGCGTCGCCATTCGAACAATATCGGGCAATGGAATCGATGTAGCTTTTGCCATATGTCGCACACAGTGGTCGAGAGCCACAACGGAGCTAGCAAGTCCACCTGTGGGACTGAGTCCGACTTTGCCAGTACTCTCGATCCAGACTTCTTCAGAGGGATCGCCGAAGGTGTACTTGCCAGGTGGCATATCCAATGCGCGGCTTGTGTCGCTGACAAGTGCCAGCATGTTGGGGCCCTTCATTTGCCACGCGAACTGCAGCAATTCGGGGGCGAGGTGATATCCATCGGCGATGACTTCTGTGCTCATCGTTCGGTGCGCGAGAACGAATTCAGCCATACTACCTTGCATGGGGGAGCCTAAGCGAGCGCGAACGGAGGGGATTGAAGACATCGCGCACCAAAAGTGGTCGACATGAGACATACCAAGTCGATGGGCCGTGGCCATTTCTCCCCAGCTTGCGTTGGAATGTCCACAGGTGATCAAGCAACCTCGTTTTTTAGCAGCGCGATAGAAGGCATCGGCACCCGGTAGTTCTGCCGCGCAGGTAGCGATACGAATGGTATTGGTTTTGAAGTAGCCTTCAAATTCGGTACGAATCGGAGCACGGCACCCGTCTTTTTTGTGGCAGCCAGCTTTTTCGGGCATGAAGTAAGGGCCGTACAAATGGATACCTTCAAGGGCAGGCAAATGGTAGGCGTTGTCTCCCGACGCGTTCTTGGGTAGGGTGGCTTCTTGAGTGACCTGTTGAAACGCATGGATCAATCGCATGATCGAATCTTGCGATCCGGTGGTTGTGGTGGGGAAGAGAGTGGTGGTACCGTGTCTGAGGTGTGCAGCGGAAGCGATTCGAATTGCGGCTTCTGTACCGTCCATGAAGTCTGCTCCGGCACCGCCGTGCAAGTGGATGTCGACCCAACCTGGGGAAACATACTTGCCCGTGGTATCGATCACTTCGATTCCTTTAGGGATTCGTTTCGGCACCGA
>JBIJCS010000566.1:0-3169 GCA_044344575.1 Pirellula sp.
AAAAGATCAGCATGGAAATACGACATGTCTCCTTCGGCGATATCCCAATTGATACGATCTTTCGATGGGATCGGGGCGGTGACCGAGGCTTTGATTATTTCGGTTGCTTGGTCAAAGTGCTTCAACGCCTGTTCAGTGTTTGATTTACCTTCTACTCTTGCTAGGCGGGTCAAAAGCCGAACGAGATCGATGCGAAAATTGTAGTCATCTGGGTTCTTTTGGGCGTGTTTCTCTACATCCGCCACCGTTCTTGTTAGGAACACCAAGCGTCGCTCCTCTGTGTCCGGGAACTGCGCGAGCGAACTATCGTACTCATCGGCGAATTTATCGAGAACCTCCGATGCGAAGGCGCGACTCTGTAGGGTTTTGCGTTCTTGATCGCGGATGGCGAGGTTTGCCCAAGTCAACCCGGCAACGCCCAGAGAGAGAATGGTCAAACCGATGATGGCAGAGCGAGCGTGCCGTTTCAACCACCGCTCGGTTTTTCTGAGCAATCCGTCAGGTAAAGCCGTCACGGGTTCACCCGCGATCCAGTTCTCAAGATCTTGAGCAAGCGCATCGGCGCGTTGGTAGCGATCGTTCGGCTCGGTGGCCATCGCTTTCAAACAAATAGCTTCGAGTTCCTTCGGCACCAAGGGATTCGCAACGCGGGGGGCCTGAAACTCATTCTTTCGAGCGCGTTGCAGCATCTCGAAAAACTTCCCCTGATCCATCCGATAAGGGGTCTTGCCTACGAGCAGTTTGTATAACGTTGCTCCGAGGAGATAAATGTCGGTGCGATGATCAACCTGTTTTACAAGTCCATGAGCTTGTTCAGGACTGATGTAGTGCATTGTCCCCTTGATCGTTCCGGCACGCGTTCGCTCGGAACCCGAATCCGAATCGAACAAGCTAGGCCGAAAGAAAATCGACGCTTGTTCGTCCAGTTGGCTACTGTCATTGACCGACTTCCCCATCCCCCAGTCCATCAACACTGTATCGCCGTAGCGATCAATCATGATGTTATCGGGTTTGATGTCGCGGTGAATCACATCGTTATCGTCAAAAGCATACTGGACGGCATTGCAGACATCGATCAGGTGCCGAAGCAACGGACGGATCGTATTTATGTACTTCGAGGGAGTTAAGTGCTTGTAGTCAATGCGATCAATCACATCAGACAGTTTTTCACCCCGAATCAGTCGCATGGCAAACAACGGCTTGCCTCGCTCGTCTTTGTTGATATCGAAGACTGGCACAATGCTGGAGTGATCTAAACGACTTGTATTGCGGGCTTCCTCGATCAAGCTTCCGATGGCGTTTGGATCATCCTCGAGTTCACGGCGTACTTTTTTGATCGCTACACGACGCCCCAACTCCAAATCGTCAGCTTCGTAGACGATTCCTTGTCCACCTCCTCCCAGTTCATGTCGCAGTTGATATCGGCTGGCGATTGGTTCGTTAGATGAGGAGTCACGCGGGGGAATGATCTTCGTTTCCCTAGTCAAACGGTCGGCCCACTGCTCGGGAAGATCTTGAACATCTGGTACGCTCCCGTTATCGAGGGCGAAGCTAAGGCTATTTTCCAAGCCTCCGAGGCGTCGTATTCGGTCTTCAACAATTCCATGGATGTTGAAGCGTTCGGTTTCATCGAGGAACTTCTTTTCCACGAGAATCTCGCCGATTTCTCGTTTGGGATCTTTGTTCCATATAACAGCACATTCAAGGAATTGATCCACGGTAATATACGCGTTTTGATATGCGATCAAGACAAACAAAAAATTCTGGTCACTCGCGGGATTCATAGCGGATGCTCTTGAGTATTGTCTTGGTAATAGAACGTTGGATCGATTATATTGACCGTTAGAGAACCATCGGTCGCATTGGTCTCATGATACTGTAAATCTAACCCACTTGATTCATGAATTTTCGGGTGAGCAAGATTTTCAGAATCGTGGTAGAAGGTTGGTTACAAGAGTGGCTTTGCAGCACATAGCGATGGCTTAAAGGCCGAGAATCCAACGTCCAATGACCATCCAAATCGGGATGGTAAAGAGGCTCAGAAGCGAAGTGCCGACGACGATGATCCAAGCGGTCTCGACCGATTGCTTGTACAGCCGAGTCATCACAACGGGAAACGTTGCCGCTGGCATCGCGGCTTGAAGCAAAAAGACTTGTTTCAAACTCTCCGAATTCGTCCACCAAACTCCCATCGCTAAGATCAACCACGGGAGTAGGATCAGACGCATTACGATTGCGAAGGTAAGGATTCGCGACGAGCGATCCCACTCGACATGACGCGAGTAGTCGTAAAGAATTGCTCCGCTGAGAACCAAACCCATTGGGACTGAGCAACGTCCAAGTTTTTCCGTGGTTTGTAACAGAGCTTCTGGGACGGCTTGTTCCAATCCCCAGTGTTTGATCGTTACCGCTAAAAGTACAGCAAGTAACGGAGGACTAAAAACAATCCTCTTCCACGAGTCCTTTACCCCTTTGCCGCTGATCGTAAATAGCCCCACACTCCAGAGAGCCAAATCGACTCCAACGTTGTGGATCATCAACGTCACCACACATGCCGGATAAAAGAGGTCGGCTAAAGGTAGGGCAATGTAGCCGTAGTTGTTGATCCCCACGCTCAGCGCAAAGGTCCTTTGTTCGGATGCGGTAGGTAATCCTGCGAATCTTCCGAAGGACTTCGCAATCCACCAAGCGATGAGGATCCCGATCGAAGTGTAGAGAAATCCAACCAGAGCGGGAAACCAAGCGTCTAAGTCACTCGACAGATTGCGATCTAAGATAATGCGATGAAAGAACAAGCTCGGCATCAATACATGGGAGGTGAAGGTTGCCAGCGACTGGTCAACCTCTTTCGTAAACCACTTCCAATGTCTAGCGCAGCCCCCGATAAGCATCACCAAGAAAACACCGGTGACGGCGGAGGCGAGCTCCAACCACTGCTCAGCCATTCGATTTAACCATCGGTTTAACCATCGGTGCGCATTTATCGCTTCGAGTATTGATTTTGAAAGTGTTGTTTTCCAACACCATCAGGGTACTCAGCCAGGGTACTCAGCGGAGCAATCCTGACAATGGTGACTTGCTCAACATCTGCGAGGCAAATCCCCGGTCATCTTTCGTCACTACGATATGATCGCCTGGACGCAACGAGTAGTTGGTACCATCTTTGACC
>JBIJCS010000565.1:0-3169 GCA_044344575.1 Pirellula sp.
TTTGATAAAGTCCACGGCGAGAACCAAGTGCGCGACGCGATCCGCAATGGGCTTGGTGCGGTGGAAACCTTTAAGAAATTTGGGATCCTGTAAGAGGCATCGGTGCCCATTTGCGCTGTGTTCGCGTTAACTCCAATCGATTGCGTGACTGCGTCCCATTTCGACCAAAGTGATGTATTGATCGTCGCAGAAGCGATCGGTCATTCCGGCGAGGTAGACTCCGACTGCGCGAGGAGTTCCCCATGGTTTGCTCCATTGACGAAACCGATCGGGTAGACGCTCTGGATACGCGACAAGCAGCTTGAACAACTGGCGCAATCGCGTGGCTGCTCGTTGCCGGACTTCTACTAAACGAGGATGACGGTAAACGTTATCGAAGAGAAATTTTTCGAGCTCTTGTTTCTCTAGTTCGATAGCAGGGGACATGCGCAGTTGCAAACGAGCTTTTCGCACCCCCCACGAGTCCATACCTTGGGCTCCCTCCAAAAGCTTCGAGGAGTACTGAAGGAAATCTGCCATTTGCAGATCGATCAAGCTATGGACGAGCAGAGGGCGTTGGAGTTTTTTGTCAACCGTATCGAGCGGCACGGCTTGGCAAGCTCGTTTCACAAGGGAGAGTTCTTGCAGTGGCTCCCAGTTGAGCAACCCAAGTTTCAGAGCGTCGTCGACATCGTGTGCATCGTAGGCCATGGAGTCTGCCGCATCGACGACTTGGATTTCCAGCATCTGTGATTCGACATCGCGTTTGTCGCTTCGATAGTGTTGTCCAGAAAGGACTTCGTGCGTCAGATTGAGCCCTGGGTAAGCGGTGTATCGCTGTTCGATCTCGGTGACGAGTTCCAATGCAAATTGGTTGTGCGAGAAGCCACCGTCGTTCTTCAAGCACTCGTCGAGAGCATCTTCGCCGCTGTGGCCGAAGGGAGGATGACCGATATCGTGCAACAGAGCCATGGCTTCGATTAAGTCTTCGTTGAGGCGAAGGGTTCGGCCGATGGTTCGCGCTAACGAGGCGACTTCGTGAGTATGCGTCAGCCGGGTGCGGTGATAGTCTCCCATATCGCCCGTGAAGACTTGCATTTTTCCGCTCAGCCTTCGGAACGCTGCACTGTGCAAGATTCGATCGCGGTCTCGTTGAAAAGGGCCTCGATAGGGATGCCCGGCTTCCGGATATTCGCGGCCTGAGCTGTCTTTTGAGTGCATTGCAAAGCTTGCCAAGAGGGCTTTTTCTCGCTCTTCCCAGTTGGCGGATGTCAAGCTCACGTTGGCAGCACTTGGTTGCATAAGGATTGGTGCATGGGGACTGATCTATCGCGTGGGGACATCGGTGCTGCGAATCTTATCGCTACATCACCGTTAGGTTATCGCGATGGATAATTTCTTCGTAAGGGCACTGGCCAAGGATTTGAGCGATGCGATCGGAGTGGCATCCGCGAATCATTTTGACTTGGGTTGCATTGTAATTGCTCAATCCTCGCGCGATTTCCGTTCCATCGGGATCGAGGACCGAAATAATGTCCCCTTTTCCGAAATCGCCGTGAACGTCACGAACGCCGATTGCCAAAAGGCTACGTCCACCTTGTTGCATCGCTTTCGCTGCTCCTGCGTCGACTTCGACGCTTCCGCTCGGTTGAGCGGAGAAGCCGATCCAACGTTTTCGTGATACGAGCGATCTAGGTTGGGGCAAGAAGTGTGTTCCGAGAGATTCTCCGCGAGCAAGTCGGACGAGGACATCGGGCTCGCGTCCCCAAGCGATTACGGTGGATTGTCCGCTGTGTGTCATGAACTTGGCTGTAGATAGTTTGCTGGCCATCCCCCCTTTGCTGATTCCTGTTTTAGAATCGCGCACCAGTTCTTCGACGCTATCGTCAATTTTCGCAACGCTGGAGAGGACCATCGCGTTTGGGTCTTTGGGATCGCGATCGTAAAGCCCCCGCACATCGCTAAGGATGATCAGGGCACTGGACTGCAAAAGGCCAGCGACCATTCCTGCGAGACGGTCATTGTCGCCGAAGGTGGTCTTTAGTTCATCGACAGCGACAGTGTCGTTTTCGTTAATGATTGGGATGGCTCCGAGTTCGATGAGCCGCGAGAGGGTGTTCCGCACGTTCAAGTAAGCGATACGGTCATCGAGTTCGGCAGCGGTCAGAAGGATCTGAGCTGCATGACGACCGTGAAGGGCAAAGGTCTTTTCGTAGACTTGGATCAAGTGGGCTTGGCCGATCGCCGCAACGGCTTGAAGTGTCGCCAAGTCGGTTGGCCGGGCTTTGAGACCAAGTTTGCCCATACCGCTAGCGACTGCACCGCTGGATACGAGGAGGACTTGCTTTCCCAGTTCGCGTAGGGCAACGAGTTGATTGGCCAAGTTGGCTACTTGGTCATGGTCAAGCCTGCCGGCATCATCGGTAAGGGATCTCGAGCCGACTTTGATGATCCAAACAGGAGCATCGACAAGGAGTTGGCGATCTCCCGAGGAGAGGGAGCCTTCGGGAGGTTCGACGGGAAGTGACATGAAAGAGTTTTTTGGAGCTTAAGAAGCGTTCGGGGACTTTTGTTGTGCGATGAGAGCATCGAGCTCTTGTCGCAGTTTTGGAAGGATCTCATCATATCCGAAAGCACCGATTGGTTCGCTACGGCGTTTGAGATTCACTTTGGCTGGTCCGCACCAAAGACCGAGATCCGCGTCATCGGTTTCCCCTGGTCCGTTGACTCGGCAACCCATCACGGCGATGGTGATTGCGTAGTCTTTCGCGTAGGTCGTCATTTCTTTGACTTGCTGCGCGAGTTCAACGAACGCTTCGTTCTCGACTCGCGAGCAACTTGGACAAGAGATGATGTTGAGTTTGGAGGGGTCCAAGGCGACTACGGAGCGCAGACGGCCCGCGTAGATATCTTCGACGATTTGTTTTCCGACTTGGATCTCCATCGACTTTTGGGAGTTGGGAACAGTCAAGGAGACGCGAAGGGTATCGCCGATTCCGCGACCGATGAGTTGTTCGAAAGCGATGCGGGTTTTGATGATTCCGTCGGGTGGCAATCCGGCTTCGGTTACCCCGAGGTGTAGTGGTACATCGGGGCGTAGTTCGGCAAAGCGTCGGTTGACTTCGACGACTTTGGTCGGGTCGCTATCTTTTAGGGAGACGACGTAACGGGTGAACCCGATGGAATCGAG
>JBIJCS010000567.1:0-3152 GCA_044344575.1 Pirellula sp.
AGTCTCGTTGATCTTCTTGCCATTCCATTCTACATGCACTGGATGGCGAGTTTTTCTGTAGGAATCGAAAAGCGAGTGCTGGTAGTAGGATTAGCGGGGCTATCGGTTGCATTCGCTTCCAGGCTGAAAATCTTTACAAAAACTTGGCCAAAGGGCCACCGCGGCTGGCGAGTGCGTCGATTTTCTTGGTTACTTCGGCGTTTTCGATCAGGGGAGGAGCATGATGAGGTTTGGTGCGTGCATCGATGACGATGGGTCCGGTGCAGCTCCAGTGCTTGTGTTCGGTTTGTTCGCCAAGGCCGCGCAGGTCGACCGAGGGATTGGATCGGGTGAATGTGACCCAAGCCCAATTTTCGACGGATCGGCTTGTGAATTGAGCGTCATCTGCAAGCACGACAAGTGCGATCTCTGGGTTGTTAGTGGTCTTGTGGTCAACAGGTGGGTGTTGGTTCCATCGGTGAAGGATCGTATCGAGATCTGCTTTGGATTCGACTGCGAGGACTCCGGGGAAGCAGAGTTTTGGGTTGGACAGAAGACCGGGCAAATAGAAGTCAGCAGGCAATGACTTTGCAAGCTCACGTCGTTTGTCACCGCTGATGGCAGTAACTAGTTTGGAACCTTGGTTCCATCCTTCTCCGGAGTAATCGAGGGTGTCGATAGTCGTTTTGGTTTGAAAATGCAAACCGCTTGAGAAATCGACTCGTTCGAATACCCAAGTAAAGAACGCCTGCAAGTCATGCAAATTCGGGTGATTAGGATCGTTCCCGTCGATGATGAACAGGTACTTTGCCAGAGACATCTGTCCTTGGCCAAGAATAGCGTTGGATTGGGTCAGAAGTTCTTGTGGTCGGTTTGGTTTTTTGTAGGGGGTATAACGTTCCGAGCCGATGGCAAGGAGTAGTGGGTGAACACCGGCGACATCCACCGCGTGAACTTCTCGAACACCAGGTAGGACGGTTGGGATGATCGGGCCGGTCAGTTCGTGGATCAGTTCGCCGAAGGTTGTGTCCTCTTGGGGTGGCCGACCGACGACGGTGAAGGGCCAAATGGCACCGGGACGGTGACTGACACTGGTCACGTGCATGAAGGGGAATGGGTGAGTTTTTGCGTAGTACCCGAGGTGGTCACCAAAGGGGCCTTCGGGTTTCAAAGTGGTTGGATCGATAACACCGCTGATAGCGAAGTCGGCATCGGCGTAGATGGGAGCGGGTGCGGTGACCATTGGGATTCGTCCACCGGCCAGTGCGCCGGCAAACGTCAGTTCACCGACTCCTTCGGGCAGTGGCATTACCGCGGCGAGTGACATTGCCGGGTTACCGCCTACGGTGATGGTAACAGGGAAGGGTGCTCCTGCCGCGAGGGCTTGTTGGTGGTGCACACCGATGCCTCGATGCAGTTGATAGTGCAGGCCGATTTCGAGATCGGTTTGGTATTCATTACCGGAGAGTTGGATGCGATACATACCCAAGTTGCATCGGGTCAGATCGCGTCGCGGCTGTGGAGAGGAAGCGAGAGGGTTTGACGGGAGCGGAGGCAAGCTGAGGACTTGGGGGAGTGTGACGAATGGCCCACCATCATCGGGCCAAGAGATCAGTTTTGGTAGATCGCTAATTCGACATGCGTTTGTCAGTACGGGGCCGGTTCGAACGGGCTTGGGAAGCATGGTCCAAGCGGTCCAGGGGGCGGAGAGGTATCGGGTGGGTTTGCGGAAGAAGGCGGTTGGATCGATTTTCAGTTCGATGGCTCTTCGGACGCGATCGATGGTATCGCGAAAGAGGTAGCGAGCTTGGTCGAGGGAACCAAAGAGGTTGCTCGCCATGGGGAACCGAGTCTGTGAGGGGCTTGTGAAAAGGAGTGCGGGGCCGCCTCGTGCGTAGACTCTGCGTTGGACTTCTGGGATTTCCAAGTGGGGAGAGAGCGGTTCGTCGACTTCGATGAGTCGGCCGCCTTTGCGCAGATCATCAACGACATCACGGGTGGATCGATGGCGCATGGCGGATTGTGTTGGAGACCAATAAAGAAACGGGAGGCACTTTCATGCCTACCCGTACTAGATTTTGCAAGGTAACTTTGAATTGCAGTGAGAGACTAAGCGGCGACGATATCGCGCATCTTTGGCTCGAGGTAGGTTACGGTCGAGGCCATGGAAGCGAGATTGCTGTAGTCTTCCTCAGGAATCTGGACGCGGTGGCGTTTGCGGAGTTCCATCACGATGTCCAAGAAGTCCATGCTATCGAGCTCTAATTGCTCACGAAACGACTTGCTGTCTTCAAGACCGGAGAGATCTTCATCGGGAGCGATGTCGCTCAAAATATCGAGGATCTCATTCCGGATTTCTGCTGCTGTCATGGATCACGTCACTCCGAGGGAAAAACGACGAAGGCGTTGCTAGGTGGATCAGGTGAACCGTCTGACGAGCAGGACGGAGTTGATCCCTAGCATGCCGAAGGAATTATTGAGAATGTAGTCGACGCCGCCGAGCTCTTGGGGTTGGTTGACGACCAGTCCATCGAGCGCGCACTGCTCGTCTAAATTGTCCACATTTATGGTAGCATGGCAAACCCTGTCCTCAAAACTGGGCAAATTCCCTGCTAATTCCAGGGCTCCAGCGGCCCCCATGGTGTGACCGATGAAACTTTTCGTGTTGTTGAAACGGGTTTTTCCGCTTCCAGACGGCCCGTTGAAGACTTGCCGCAGCGCGTCGGTTTCTTGGTTGTCACCGCTGGTCGTACCGGTGGCGTGGGTACTGACGATATCGATTTGTTCAGGGGAAACCCCTCCGCGTTGCAGGGCCATTCGCACGCATTGGGCTTGGCGTTCCGGGTTGGGGAGAACAAAGTCGGTCGCATCGGTATTGATGGCGTAGGATACGATTTCGGCCAAGATTTTGGCGGAGCGGGCTTTGGCGTCGGAGAGTCGTTCGAGGATATACAGACACCCACCCTCTGCGACCACGATGCCGTTTCTATCTTTGTCGAAGGGGCGCGAGGCTTTGGTTGGATCGGCGTTGCTTGCCAATGCCCCCTGGGATTTGAAAGAGGCGAAAATACCGAAGGTGTGAATACTTTCCGAGACCCCACCGGCGATGGCTAGGTCACATTCGTGAAGCCTCAGCATTTGAACACCTTGGATGATCCCGGCGTTTCCAGCGG
>JBIJCS010000100.1:0-11319 GCA_044344575.1 Pirellula sp.
GTACCGATCCACAAGACCATTGATCGTCCCTCAAGAGAATGCAACGACTTTTGTATCTAAAATCGCACCCCTGGAATGGCGTTTGGCAAGGTAAAATCGGAAATCGGTGCCACCCAACGCTGGTAACGATTTTCAATTGAGTAGCGATAAGGCGTGTTCCCATGACTGCGTCGGGAATTCGCGAATCGTTGGCTCTCCGGTCGGTTGGTTCTTTTTTTGCGAGGATAGTTGTGACTGTTCTTGCCGCTAACGCGACCCGACTCGTCCGCCACCGTCGATCTGGACAGGGCTGCGCAAACGTCCCAAGTCAGAACCGAGTGCGTCGCCACGTGGAGGATCAATTTCATGAAGACTCGAAATACCTTTATCCCACTGAGCTTGCCGTCAGGCGGAATACACTCCCGTGCGACGTGAAGTCCGTACCAAATCGCCAGCATCGTCCAGTCTAATTCAATGATCACATTCTCTGGCGTGCGGCTTTGAAGCTTGGCTCGCTCCAAATTCTGTTTGACCATCCGGAAAGTGACTTCGATCCCCCATCTGGCAGCGTAGATCTCCGAAAGCTGCTGGCATGTCAATGCAAGCTCGTTGGTCAACAGAAACATCCTTTTACGCCCAACCATCACGTCTACCATGCGCAACAGGATCGGCTTGGCATCCCGATCCATTGCGGCTTTACACCTCAATCCTTGGGTGGCACCGATTGGCCCATCCCGAATGGTTCGTGGGTGGCACCGATTGGGAACGCAAGCGTTGGGTGGTACCCATGGGGGAGGGGGGGAGTGCTAGCAAGCCTGGGGCTGTTACAGTGCCATTCGTGGGTGGCACCGATTGGTTCTAGCAAGCCTGGGGCTGTTACAGTGCCATTCGTGGGTGGCACCGATTGGTTCCGTGGGTGGCACCGATTGGTTCCATCGGACTTACAATCTGCCTCCCCGCGCTCATTTTCGGGCTTGATTCCTCGTACCCTTTTCACCTACGGTAACCCGATGCGATAGGTGATGAACGCCGCTCGTCCTGATTGATCTATCCCTGCTTCGATCTAGACAGCCTCTCATTCATCCCCCCCCTTTCGCTTGGCTGTTCGTCTGCGGTGAGCGGAACCTCTCACCCTACGCAAATGGTTGCTATCAAGGAAGATGCAATGAACTCTGCCGGTCTAACTTCGACACGCTCCCGTTCTCCAATCCATTGGAGAGCCTTCCTACCCTCTCTCTTGATCGGTGTGACCCTCGCCAACTCTCCCTTCGCTGTGGCACAAGAACCAAAGAAATCCTCGTGGTTCTCGTTCCCCTTCGGAAAAAACAACGCTTCGAAAAAAGATGAGCTGCCAACGGACGAGCCCTCTGGTGAGCCATTTCGTTCCCAACGCACCGCCCGAAGCACCCCAGAGCCGAACCGCCCACAACCGCAACTAATTTCCGTAGACCCCAATGTGCCAAATGCCAAAGCACCCGGCGATTGTTTTTTTCGCCGTACGATGGATCTACCCGAAGTCGAACGTTGCTTTGTCGATGTTGATTCGGAATTTCCGACCGAAGTCTATCTCAACGGCCAACGTGTTCGCCCTACGAACTCCGCAATCGGTAAACAACGAATCGATCTTCAAAAAGTCGTTCGCCCGGGAAAAAATGTTCTCGGGATCGTTGCTCAATCCCGTAATCCCCAATCTTCAGACTCGTTCCCACCAAACGTTTTAGTCGAATTCTATTTCAAACCCACCCAAGGCAATTGGAGGCTCGTGGTCTCTGATTCTGACTGGAAAGCATCAAAAGCGGCCCCTCGCAATTGGCCTATGCTGGGCTTCAACGATGAAGCTTGGCTCCCCGCAGTGAACTTGCTCGCTCCAAAAGAAATGGACTTCGACGAGTCTGGCAGTACTGGATCAATCGCTCAAAATCAAATCAATAATCCTTTACCTTCTGCGTCTACCGATTCGCCGACCGGGCCGATTACCTCTAACGTCCCAAACACGAACGCTGTTGCAGCCGAACTGGTTTCGGCTGCCCAAGACAATCTCGTTGCTCAAGCCAACCCACTCGATCAACGCTTTACCATCGTTCCAGGCTTTGCAATCGAACAAATTGCAGAGCCTTCGATCGGTTCTTTTATCGCGATGACCTTTAACGAATTCGGTCATATCATCGCTTCGGTCGAAGGTGGCGGATTGGTTTTAATGTACGATACGGACCGAGATGGTGTACCTGATACACATCGCCCTTACTGCAACCTTGTCGAAAATGTGCAAGGTCTTCTGGCACTCAACGGCGATGTGTATGTAACGGGGGAAGGCCCCGATGGCTCTGGTTTCTACCGGCTTGTCGATGCCGACCGTAATGGTGAACTTGAGCAATATGAAACGCTTGCGAAATTCAAAGGGACTCCCGGCGAACACGGTGCACATCAGATCGCTTTCGGCCCTGATGGCTTTCTTTATCTGACGATTGGAAATCATGCAGGACTAGCAGAAGCTCCACAAGGCTATCAGCCATTACAAGCACCCTACGAAGGGGATTTAGTGCGTCCTCGCTTTGAAGATCCAGGTGGACATGCTACGGGTGTCAAAGCTCCAGGGGGAACCGTTGTTCGCTACGACTTGGTGCAGAAGAAAATGACCCTCGTAGCTGGTGGCTTACGAAACGCATTTGATCTCGCATTCCATCCCAGCGGTTCGATGTACTTGCACGATAGCGATATGGAAGCTGACATCGGCAGTGTTTGGCACCGGGCTACTGGATTATTCAAAGTTGTCGAAGGTGGCGAATTCGGATGGCGTAGTGGATGGGCGAATTGGCCGGAATATTATCCGGATCGCTTGAGCTCGTTGGCGAACACTGGTCGTGGGTCACCGACCGGTATCTGCATTTACAATCACTTTGCGTTTCCTGCTCGCTATCATCGCGCCATATTTTCTGCGGACTGGTCGGAAGGACGCATTTTGGCGATCTCCGTCGATCCATTAGAACGGGGAAAGGTACGTGCTGAGGACTTTGTCGTTGGCACACCGATGAATGTAACGGACTTGGAAGTCGGTCCTGAGGGGGCTTTGTATTTTTGCACGGGTGGACGTGGGACCGAGGGTGGGATTTATCGTGTCCGTTGGCAAGGAAAGATCCCGGACGCTGTTCGTAATCTCGGAGATGGGATTGCTCGTGCGATTCGTCAGCCGCAACTGTACTCGGCTTACTCTCGCCAAGCTGTCGCCATTCTCAAGCGTGAAATTGGTGAAGCATGGGATGAGCAAGTGCTTGGTGTCGCCTTCAGCGAAGAAAATCCGGCTCGATATCGAACTCAAGCATTGGACTTGATGCAATTGCTTGGTCCTATTCCGACACCAGAAGTTCTAGTTGAGTTATCGAATACGGCCAATGATCAAGTCCGCTCCAAAACGGCTCGTTTGCTGGGGTTGCACGGATCGGATCCCGTCGTGATCGATCGTTTGAGCGAACTGATTCAAGATGATTCGCAAGAAGTCCGCTCGGCCGCTTGTGAAGCTCTCGTCCGTACGGGTGAGGCATGCGAGCCTGGGATCATCAAGCCATTGCTTGTTAGTGAATCGAAGGAAGAACGATTCCTTGCGCGTCGTTTATTGATGAATGTTCCGTCGAATCAATGGCGTGAGTTTTTGACAGATGCAAATTCCCGAGTCGTCATCCAATCAGCACTTGCTTTGGTTCATCGCGACCGCGACCCGACGACTTGTTCGCAAGTGATGGAGCATCTACAACGCGTTTCTCAGGGTTTTGTGAGTGACGCAGACTTTTTAGACTTATTACGAGCGATGCAAGTTGCATTGCATGTCAGTGGTGCAAAGGGCGAGGATTATCCACAAGTTGCTGCTTTCGTTCAGCAAGAATTCCCAACGGGCAATGCAACGATTAACGGCGAGTTAATACGATTAGCAGTGTTTTCCCAGGTTGATTTGGTACCGCAGAGCGTTGCTTACTTGAAGGCTGATGTGTCGATGGCGGATCGCATGTTGATTGCGATGCATTTACCGATGATGCCTCACGAGTGGACTTCTTCTGAGCGTATGGCGACCTTGCAATTTCTTGAAGGGTGTTTGAAAGAAACCACAGGGGGATCCTACGCTTTGTACGTTTTGAAGGCATCTGAATCGTTATCAACGCATTTGACGGAGCGAGAAGCAGTACAGATCCTCGATTTGGGTGAACGGTATCCCAATGCAGCTTTGTCTGCACTGTTCAAGCTTCCGGAGCAACTCAACAGTGAGCAAATCGGCAAGTTGATTCGGTTGGACACTGAGATTGACCAAGGTGGATTAGAAGACGATGTGTACAAGAGGCTTAAAACGGGGATCACGGCCATCCTGTCGCAGCAAAGTGAGCCAGCAGCGATGGAGCATCTGCGTCAACGATGGCGTAAGAGTCCAGATCGCCGTGCAACGATCGCTTTAGCAATGTCCATGAAACCCGATGAAGAGAACTGGGATTATTTAGTGCGATCGATGTCGGTCCTCGATTTGTTTGCTGTTGCGGATGTTTGCAATTGCTTGTTGCAGATCGATGCAGCGACGGAAGATGCGGAGGCGTTGCGACAGACGATTTTGCAAGGTTGTAAGTTGGTGGAGGCCAACCAGGACCCTGCATCGGTTCTAAAGTTGCTTGAATATTGGACTGGTGAAAATCCCGCCAAGGCTAGTGGGTATCAAGCAGAGACGGCTGCTGCGACGGTTGCGGTTTCGGATAGCTCTGAATCGGCTGATGCCGAAACAACAACGGTTCCAACTTCTCCGATGGTGGTTTGGCAAAAATGGTATGAATCGAAGTTTCCTGATGCTCCGCCGGCAGTTTTGCCTTCGGAAACGGCTCAGCCACGTTGGTCGTTGGAGTTTATCGAGCAGTATCTCAATGGTGAGCAAGGAAAGACAGGTTCGCCGGAACGAGGCGTCGAGATATTTGCCAAGGCTCGTTGCAACGCTTGCCACAAGATGAACGGTGTTGGTGGTGGATACGGACCAGACTTAACGAGTGTCAACCGCCGTTTTACACGTCTTGAGACACTTGAATCCATTCTTTACCCATCTCATGTCATCAGTGACCAGTATGCGACCAAGAAGGTGCTAACCAAGAGTGGTGAGGTTTACACTGGCATTTTGGTAAAGACATCGAAGGGGGTAGCGATTCGGGTCAACGAAAATAAAGAATTCGTGTTGCCGGAAGAGGAGATTGATGAGATTCAATCGAGCAAAACGAGTGTGATGCCAGCGGGTTTGTTTGACACGTTGACACCAACGGAAATCCGTGACTTGATGGCTTATCTTGGCTATGTCCCTGCAGAGAAGATGGCGCAAGAGAAACCGGCGGCGGTGCGGCGATAGGCGGGAGGCGATAGGCGGGAGGCGAGAGGCGGGAGGCGGGAGGCGGGAGGCGGGAGGCGGGAGGCGGGAGGCGGGAGGCGGGAGGTAAGAGTGGTACGCCTTCGGCTTGGGGTTACAGAGAGTGGGTTTAGGGACCATTTTGCGGGATCCGTGTGTTGCGTCTGATTAAAGCGCGCGATGGAATCGCCATTGCAAGCCGAGTAGGGCAGCGAAGAAGATGCAGGCGATTTGGTACGCGGTCATGTGCCAGGCGAAAATGGGTTCTGGTCGGATCCATTCGGTCACGAAACGAAATGCGAGGTAGGCCAGGAGATAGAGCTTCAGGTGGTGTCCATGAAGCGCGGCGAGTAATCCATAGGCTGCGTGCTTGGACGCATTGGAAATCGAAGCGAGCGCAAGCAAGAGAACTAGACACAGGCCGTGAAAAAGGGATTCATAGAGTTGCGTGGGATGCCTAGGAATTAATTGATCCCCATCGGCAGAGTGGAAGCAAACGCCCCAGGGAAGATCGGTCGGCAATCCAAAACAGCATCCGCCGAAGAAGCATCCGATACGTCCAATGCACAGTGCAGCCGCGATCGGGATAGCAAATGCATCGCCTGTTTGGATTCGAATTCCTAAGTACCCTTTGGTGGCTTCGACGGCTAAGTAGCCGACTAGCAGTCCGCCGAGCATTGTTTTGCCGTCGGTGAGCCAACTGGTCCATGGGCTGAGTCCTTGCCAATCGCGATCGATCAGGAAGGGGAGTTTCGAGCCGATGAGGGCACCGAGGCAAGCGGCGAGAGCGATGAAGCGTTTGTGATCGTTGCTCAGCGGGAGATCTGCTCGGGTTCTTCGATATAGCGCATACGCAACAACCATTGCGGCGAGCATGCACAGGGAGTGCTGAAGTTTTGGATGGTTTGCCAGTTCCTTCATTCGTTCGGTTTCAATTCGGGAAGAGGAACATGTCCGTTGCGGTATAGGACGTTGTATGCGCAGAATGGAATGATGTGTCCAGAGGGTAGGACATGGTGTGTACAGCACTTCATGACACGGCGCACGTCGAAGTTATATGCATCGAGGAAAGACGTGATGGTGATACGGAGGAGTTGTTTGCTTCCGAGTTGTTTTTCGAGTGCTTTTGCGAAGAACTCTTCGGCGAGTTTTTCTGGTGACTGGTTTAAAACGGTCAATCCGCTGAGTGGATTGGGCGATGGTGGTGAGTCGTTGTTGGATGGAGTTGTACAACCGTTTGGGCCGCAACAGTTATTTCTGGCCAAGTAGAGTTTCGCGAGTCGTTTGCCTTCGTCGCGTGTGAAGCTTAATCCGTTTGCGAGCAAGTCGCGATTGGCTTGTGCATCGATGAAGCGTGTCAGTGGAATTAATTTGTTTTCATGACGGTAGCACATCGCGAGAACATGGCAGTTTGGATGGGCGCAGGGGAGAGGGAAGAAGTCGTCGTGGTTGAGGTTGCCGTCGGATTGTTCGCAGAGGAGTCGGATGGTATCTGGGGCAGTGATGCGATTCTCGAGTTGATCTGGGGTGTAGTAGCGTCCGGAGTAGGTAGCGGGTTGCAGGGACAAGCCGCTGATCCAGGGTTTATCGGCAGCGAGTTTCAGCAGGTTCCCGAGTTGTAATTCATTGACACCGGCTTGTAAGGTTGCAACAAGGGTAACATTTAGGTCGGCGGTACCGAGTCGTTCGATGGCTTGGAGTTTCGTATCGAGGAGTGGTTGGCCTCGCAAGGCGACGAAGACGGCATCGTCGCAGCCATCCATTTGAAGATAGATTTCGACTCGATGTTTGTGTGCCGCGATGCGTTCGACGAGGGCTTGGTCTTTTGCAAGCCGGATTCCGTTGGTGTTGATCATCACGTAGTGGATGGGTTGCGCGAGGGCGTACTCAAGAATTCTCTCGAAGTCTGGGTGTAGGGTGGGTTCACCGCCGGAGAGTTGTAGAACATCGGGTTGGCCTTCGGCACGAACAAGCGTATCGATTGCTTTTATTACGTCTTTGAAGGGTTTATGTTTTTGACCGGGTCGGCTATCTGCGTAGCACATGGAGCAGGTCAGGTTGCAGTTGTCGGTAATTTCGAGAACAGCGACACAGGTATGTTGTTCGTGATCGGAGCAGAGTCCGCAGTCGAAGGGGCACCCACGTTTCGGTTCGACTTGGGTGTTTTTAGGAAGTCGAGCTGGGAGGGCCGATTCATAGCGGTCGAACCAGGAGCGATCGCTGCAGACGAAGTCTTCGCGTAGTCCGTGCGTTGGGCAGCGTTTTCGGAAGTAGACACGTTGGCCGCGCGCGATGATTTTCGTTTGTACGAGGCTAAGGCATTCAGGGCAGAGGCTTTGTGTGCTACCCAGAAATGTATAGTTGACGTTGGAGCTATTCATATTTTGGTGTGGCAAGTCGAATGAGGAAGAGTGCCGTGATGGCGGCTAGAATTGCATCGGTTGCGAAGATGGAAATTGCAGCGAAGTCGCTTATGCCACCGAGATCGTAGTAGTAGAGAAAGAGGCAAATTCCGAAGAAGACGAGGATTCCTGCCAAAGCGGCAAAGCAGGCGATAGCTAATGAGCTTAGATAGTACAGTCCGTCGAATTGGACATCGCCTGGAAAACAGCGATTTTTAATGGCTCGGTTGATGTTTTTTCGGTGGAAGATGAGTCTTGCGATTGCTAAGGGGGTGGCAGCAAATCCAAGCGCGCCGATCAAAACAGTTGAAGAATTTAGGGACATGCTCGCAAAGCAGAAGAGAATTGAAAGTCCTGCTGCGAAGACATAGCTTGGTTTAATGGGAGGAAGTTGTTGGTTGGAATCGGATGAGTGGTTTGGTGGTAGCGTTGGGTTGTCTGGATTGGAGGTTTCCGGCGGAGCGAACGGATTTGTTTCTTCGATGGGGTAGGAATCTGGCTCTGATTCGCGATCGTATTCATGTGCCATGAGAAGGAGTCCGAGTTGGTATCCCAATGCGTCGAGATGGATAGATTGCGAGGGGCCTTCTTAGGGGATCGACTGAGAGCGGCGTTGGTACGATTCTAATAGCTGGAGAGCTTGGAGTGGGGTCATGGAAGCGAGGTCGAGGGATTTAATTTCGTCGACGATTTCGTTTTCTTGCCATTGGAAGAGGGTCATTTGGATTGCCCCTGATTTTTTGGGTGTGGGAGCGATTTTGGGTTGGCCGTAGCGATCGAGTTTATTGGCTTCGAGTTGAGCGAGTATTTCGCGGGCGCGTTCGTTAACGTCATGGGGGATACCGGCGAGTCGGGCGACGTGGATACCGTAGCTGCGGTCTGCGCCACCGGGAACGATACGGTGCAAGAATACGACTTGGTCTTCCCATTCTTTGACGGAGACATTGGAGTTTCGGACGCTTGGGAGATTGCGTTGTAGTTCGATCAGTTCGTGATAGTGGGTTGCGAACAGGGTTCGGGCTTGGTTTTTATCGTGAAGGTGTTCGACGATAGCCCAAGCGAGGCTTAGTCCATCGTAGGTACTGGTACCTCTGCCGATTTCGTCGAGGATGACGAGTGAGCGGTTGGTTGCTGTGTTGAGGATGCGAGCCGTCTCGACCATTTCGACCATGAAGGTACTTTGACCTTTTGCAAGTTCATCGCTTGCGCCGACGCGTGCGAAGAGTTTATCGGCGATCCCGATGGTAGCGCGTCGAGCGGGAACGAAGCTCCCGATTTGTGCGAGGACAACGATAGCAGCGCATTGGCGGATGTAGGTGCTTTTTCCGGCCATGTTTGGACCGGTGATCAGTTGGATGCGGCCGTGTTCGGAGCCGAGCATGCAGTCGTTCGGAACGAACTTGCCTTTGGGCATTCGATGATCGAGGACAGGGTGTCGACCTTCGTAGATTTCGAGGATAGGTTCTTCGGTAATCGTGGGGCAGACGTATTGATGTTTCACTGCGAGTTCGGCGAGTGAAGCGAGGCAATCGAGCTGAGAGAGTATTGCGGCATTGTTCAACAGTGGCCGTGTGGCTTGATGTACGCAGTCTCGTAGTTCGAGAAACAGTTCGTATTCGAGTTGTTTTGAAGATTCATCAGCGGTGAGAACTTTTTCTTCGTACTCTTTGAGTTCGGGGGTTATGTAGCGTTCACAGTTTTTAAGGGTTTGTTTTCGTATGTATTGTGGGGGTATGCGGTCGCGGTGGGTGTTTGTAATTTCGATGTAGTAACCGAAGACGGAGGTAAAACCGACTTTCAGGCTGGGGATACCTGTGGATTGCGATTGTTCGGCTTGGTATTGCGCGATCCATTCTTTGCCACCGGTGGCGAGGTTTCTCAGTTCATCGAGTCGAGCGTCGTAGTTAGCACGAATGAAGCCGCCGGCTTTAGCGACCAGAGGGCATTCGTCCATGAGTGCGGCTTCGAGGCGTTGGACGAGAGGGGTGCAAGGGTCGAGTTGATCACGAAGGGTGTTGAGTAGGGGAATATCGATCTTCTCGAAGTGGGTTTTGATTTTCGGGATTTGCCGAAGGGATTTACCGACTTGTTGAAGGTCCCGAGGGGAGCTGCGACCGGTTGCGACTCGTGCGAGGAGTCTTTCCAAGTCATAGATTTCGCGGAGGGCTTCTCGGATTGCATTGCGTCGGGATGGTTCTTCGGTCAGAAGCTTTACGGCGCCGAGTCGTGCATTGATTTGAGTGGCGTCGATTAGTGGAGATGCGAGCCATTGGTTGAGTTTTCTTGCGCCCATCGGGGTGACGGTTTGATCGATCACATCGAGCAGGGAGCCGTCGCGCGAGGCGGTTCGAATGGTTTGTGTCAGTTCGAGGGAGCGGCGGGTAGCGGAGTCGATTTCCAAGCAGTGTTGGAGTCGAGCGGGGGTAAGTTGTTGGATATGGTCGAGGGAGGTTTTTTGGGTTTCCAGCAGGTATGCGATTGCGGCTCCTGCGGCGGAGAGTGCAAGCTGATCGTCTTGGTTATCTTCCCAGCCCATTCCGGCCAAGTCGAGGACTTGGAAGTGGGAGTGGAGAACGCGGCGAGCTTCATCGAGTCCGAATTGCCAAACAGGACGTCGGGAGAGAACCCATTGAGCTAGGGGATCTGGGGTGAGTGTTGAGTCATCTTCGCGGATGAGGATTTCGGCGGGAGCGATGCGAGCGATTTGATCGTGGAGTTGGGAAGCGGGATAGCTGGCGGCTTCAAAGCGTCCGGTGGAGAGTTCGACCCAAGCGAGGCCTATTTGTGGAGCGGAGGAGCCGGGTTTAGGGGAGTAGAGGCAAAGCAGGAGGTTGCTGGTGCTCGGGTCGAGGAGGGCGTCGTCGGTGAGGGTTCCGGCGGTAACGATACGTTGGACTTCGCGTCGCACGAGTCCTTTGGCCGTGGCGGGATCTTCGACTTGTTCACAGACGGCCACACGGAAGCCTTGGCGTACGAGGCGGGCGAGGTAGCCTTCGAGTTGGTGGTGAGGGAAGCCGGCCATGGGGATGGGGTTTTCCCCTTTATCGCGGCTGGTGAGGGTAAGTCCTAGGACGCGAGCGGCGGTTTTAGCATCATCGTGAAAGAGTTCGTAGAAGTCCCCCATACGAAAGAAGAGGATGGCATCGCCGCTTGCGGCTTTGGCTTCCTCGTATTGTTTCATCATTGGCGAGAGGTTCATCCATTTTCCTTTCGGGGGGAGACATCGATTCGGTTTAGTTTCCAGCGTGGTAGGTTATCGGGTTGCACGCTGGAGACTGGGAGTGGTTGATGGGGGTGGGGTTGGTGTAGGAGGGTGGTGGGTATTTCGAGAGAGTATGTAGGTGGAGTGGAAAAGTGGGAAGCGGGGGCGAGGAAGGGGTGGGTTGGTTGGGGTTGTTGTAGCCAATGCAATCGTTGCAATTGGAAAGTGATTTTGAAATCCTCGAAGGAAATCCATTGCAGTGCACCATGGGCGACTTGGAGGACAGAGCCACGATTTCCGGAAATGACACCTTGGTAGGAGAGGTAAATTTGGCGGTGGGGGGTTAGACGGAGGAATTCGGTGGAGTTGCACCACTC
>JBIJCS010000568.1:0-3137 GCA_044344575.1 Pirellula sp.
ATCTTGCGGGAGCATTATCCCAATCGCGACATCGTCCCGATCGATGCCTCGGACTTCATTTGGGGACTCGGTGCATTTCACTGCGCTACCCAACAACAACCCGCAGTCGTCGAACGAAAATAATATAGGAATTTCACGGATCGACCTTCGAAAGGGCATCCCATGTACGGCCAACTTCCCAAGCGATGCAAGGTCCTGAGTCACCTCATCGTGTTTGCCAGTTATCTCGCGCTGACTTGGAACTGCCCCTTTCTCGTTGCGCAGCCGCTACAGAAGACTGAGCCACCACAAAAAGTTGAGCCACCACAAAAAGTTGAGCCACCACAAAAAGTTGAGCCACCACAAAAAGTTGAGCCACCACAAAAAGTTGAGGCACCACAAAAAGCTGAGCCGACTCAAAGCGGATCATCGAAACCTGTCGACCAGCGTCCGAACTTTTTGATTTTGTTTGCGGACGATTGGGGGCGTTATGCAAGCTCCTACGCCGCGATCGACTCCGATCCCTTGCAATCGATCGTGCGCACGCCGAACATCGACCGCATTGCACAGCGCGGAGCGATCTTTCGACAAGCGTTTGTTTCTGCACCAAGCTGCACACCTTGCCGCAGCGCGCTACTCTCAGGACAACATTTCTGGCGCACCGGACAAGGCGCGATTTTGCAAGGGGCTGTATGGGATCCTGCAATACCGTCGTTTCCGTTGTTACTCGACCAAGCTGGATATCACATCGGAGAGACGTTCAAAGTATGGAGCCCAGGCACACCGGGCGATGCACCCTATGGTGCCGGTAAATTTGCTTATGAAAAGTCCGGGCGCAAATTCAATGACTTCTCCGAAAATGTCACCGCTGCCGTTCAAAAAGGAGAACCCATCGAACAAGCCAAAGAAGAACTGCTCGAAGGAATCCGAGCGAATTTCACCGAGTTCTTGGATGCTCGCAAAGAAGACAAACCCTTCTGTTATTGGTTTGGACCGACCAACACCCACCGCCAATGGGTCGCACAGTCCGGAACGAAACTTTGGGGATTCAACCCCGATGATTTCGTCGGGAAACTCCCCCCTTTTCTGCCCGATGTACCTACGGTGCGACAAGACCTCGCCGATTACTTCGGCGAAATCGCAGCTTGGGATGCCGCCGTGGGTCGATTACTCGATGAGTTAGAGAATCGTCAATTAACCGATTCAACCTATGTGATCATCAGTGGCGACCATGGCCCCCCAGGATTTCCGCACGGCAAGTGCAACCTGTATGCGTATGGAACATCGGTTTGCTTATTGATTGCCGGACCGGCAGTACCACCAGGTCGCTCGATCGATGATTTAGTAAGTCTAACGGACGTAGCTCCAACTATTTTGGAGTCGGCAGGCATCGACATTCCAAACACAATGACCGGACGAAGTCTGCGATCATTGTTGCTAAGCGACGCAAGCGGCAGAATTGATCCGACACGCGATGCTGTATTCTTTGGGCGCGAACGGCACGTTGAGAACGCGCGGGCGGACTTTGCTCCTTATCCACAGCGCGCACTTCGAACGGACGAATACCTTTACATCATCAACTTTCGACCTGATCGATGGCCACTAGGGGATCCTTACGGATTGAACGAATCGACCCCGCCATCCTACGAGCGCATGCGTGAGACCACCCGCGCGACCTTGCCCGACGAAGACGCAGGTCCAACCAAAGCGTGGCTTGTCGAACATCGCAATGATCCGCAATGGAAACCCTTGTTCGAACACGCCTATGGAAAACGCCCTCGCGAAGAGCTTTACGATCTAAAATCCGATCCTCATCAAATGAACAACCTTGCCGCCGAAGAGCCTTATCAATCGGTTCGGCAAGCACTCGAAACGCGTTTGCTCGATGAATTAAAACGCACCGGCGATCCGAGAGTTGCCGACCAAGGAAGCTACTTCGAGACACCTCCCCTCGCGGGCCCATTGCCCCAAAACAATGCCGCAACTCGCAACGGCCAACCGCGCAATGCCCCATCCAAACCCAAGACACCGTAAGAATCACCTGACCCTCAAAAACCCAATGTGAATGCGAAGAAAAACCGGAGCTTGGCTCCATCGAATACGCCATGAACTTTGCATCGGACTCAGCCGCAAACTACCCTTCTCCAGACCAACCCCGATCGGGCCAATCCCCATCAGATCCTTTCCCACCGGAGAATCCTGCTCCGAGCTTCTCGATCGCAACTCTATTCCGCCTGTGGTTCGGCTTGGAACTTCCCGTGAATCCTCGGACGTACGCCCTTTCGGGGGTACTTTTGATGATTGCCAAGTATCTTTGTGAGTTCTGGTTCATTTACATTGCTTCTGGGCGATACTACGCGCCTTACGATTTTCTCAACCCTCTGCTCTCCGTTCGTCAAAAGTACTTCGCACCACCAGCCCCTGACTGGTTGATGTGGTTGATCATCTTATGGTCGTTACCTTTCCTTTGGATTGCAGTTTCGATGAGTGTTCGACGCGCTGTCGACGCCGGTAAAAATGCTTGGCTGGGTCTGTGGATCTTTGTTCCGTTTGCGAACTTCTTTCTGATGATTGTGCTAAGCGTTTTGCCGAGTCGTCCAAGGCCTGACCAAGAGCGTTTTGAGTATCCTCGCAATCAACCCGAACCGCTGGTTGGACATGGTTTACAGTCGGCACTACTAGGAATCGTCGTTGCCGCCGCAATCTGCATTGCGATGGTTTCCCTCAGCGTGTACTTGATCGCGGATTATGGAGCCGCGTTGTTTATGGGTACACCGATCATCATGGGAGCAACGAGCTCCTACATTTACAATCGCCCGTTTTTGCGATCATGGAAGACCAGTATCCTGGTTGCCGAGCTATCGATTTTCTTGAGCGGAATGATTCTCCTGCTCTTTGCGTTTGAAGGAATCATTTGCTTGGTGATGCTGCTGCCCATCGCCGCAGGAATGTCGGTCTTGGGAGCATTGATCGGTTTCATGATTGCTGCAATACGACCACAACAATCGATCATGTTGCTGATTCCCATCAGTCTCTTACCGGTGATTGCAGGAGCCGAAAGCCGACTGCGGACACTACCGGAATACGAAGTCCTCACGACGACGGAGATCGATGCTCCTCCGGAGCGTGTTTGGCCACACGTGGTAGGTTTCACCGAA
>JBIJCS010000569.1:0-3123 GCA_044344575.1 Pirellula sp.
TCCCGACGTAGGGTGCGGTGCAGCGGTCGGGGGGTTGATTCATTGCGCAACGTGGAATTCTTCGAGACGTTCCATGGCATTGGTCCGACAACCCACCGACCGCGAAACCCACCATGGCATGTTGCGAAATGATTTCCCGGCGCGATTGGTATGTTCCGCGGTCCATTTGAAATGGACGTTGGAGATCGGTTGGAGGTGATCTCATTTCCCGACGTAGGGTGCGGTGCAGCGGTCGGAGCGTTGATTCATTCCGCAACGTGGAATTCTTCGAGACCTTCCATTGGCATTGGTCCGATAACCCACCGACCGCGAAACCCACCATGGCATGTTGCGTAATGATTTCCCGGCGCGATTGGTATGTTCCGCAGTCCGTTTGCTTCGGTTACGCGGGTGCTCGGACACCATGTGAAAGACGCAACGGCGGTGATTGCAGGGGTAACAGGGACCGCTGCACATACCCTACGAGAATGATCGCGGAGCGATGATCCAACAAAAAAACCCAGCGATTTGCTGGGTTCTGATGGTAATCGAGTTACCTTAAGGGCGATCCAAGTGACCCCGACGGGAGTCGAACCCGTGTTACCGCCGTGAAAGGGCGATGTCCTAGGCCTCTAGACGACGGGGCCGGTCATTTGGGATGCGAAAGTGTACGATGCCATTGTGCGGTGTCAAGCCGAATTCGAGAATCCTTCCACCAGCACCAAAGATTCCCATTTGCAAACGGTCTACTTGGACTCTTCCGGTGCCGGTTCACTCGAACCCGATTGCGGTGACTCCGACGACTCATCACCCTCTTCGCAAGCTCGCAAAATCGCATCATAAATCTCTCGACGGTGCACCGGCACCTCCTTGGGGGCCTCCACCCCCAACCGCACCTTGTCTCCCCGTATCTCTACGACGACAATGGTGATCTCGTTGTTGATGACGATGCTTTCGTTCTTCTTTCGAGATAAAACTAACATGACTTCCTATCCTCCATTCCTGGTCTGGCATTCCTTACTATCCGTCGTTCCCTACGCAGGCAATCCCCACTTGGGCAATCCTTCATCTCGTTCCCACGCTTAAGAGCGGTCGGATCCTGCTCTGTCGATCCGCTTCCCTCACGCGTTTTGTCGCTACAATCAACGTTGTAAGTCGTGTAATCCCAATAGCCTTCGTTTCCACAGAATCATTCAACTCTAAATCCACGCCCCTCGTAGTCAAGAAAAACCGAACATTGTCAAGCTGAATTTTTTGAAAAATTCTTGTTGCGAGCTTACGGTTTACCTAACCGTTAACGTCCCTACATCCCTCACACGCACCTACCGATGAATTTCTCCAAATCCAGTTTGTCGGATAGTCGCCCGAGCCCCGCCTCCTCCCGCTCCAACGCGGTCGCTTCCCCCGCAGCTTCCCCTTCCACCAGCGGATGGAAGCAAAATTTTTGGCTCGATGCTCTGGGCGTCTTTCTGGTCCTTTTCCTCGTCGCTGGTGAACCTACCCCCGCCGTCAACGAACCGCATTACTGGACAAAAGCCAAGCATTTTTGGGACTTGAGCTACGCGACCGGCGATATCTTTATCGACTCGGGCAACGCCCATTGGCTCTTCTACGCAACCTTCGGCACCCTCACGCGACTTCTCCCGCTCTCGACTGCCGTCTGGGTCGCTCGCTTCCTCCTCTGGGGAATGTTAGCCCTCGGTTGGACTTGGATGATGCACGGATTCTGGGGAAAACCTCAGGATCCCCATTCGACTTTGCGAACCGTTCCCCACTCGCAACCACCTCCTGCAATCGGCTTGATCGCAACCCTATCCTGCACCCTCTGGCTTGCGGGAATATTCTGGGGACACTTAGCTGGAGAATGGGTCGCAGGGGGGGCGGAAGCCAAGGTAGCGGCCTACGCGTTGATTTTCTTCGCCTTCGGATTCTTTTTTCGCGAACGCCGCACCATCGCTTGGATGTGCCTCGGTGCCGCTTGCGCCTTCCATGTCGTGACCGGCATCTGGGTCATGCTCGGCTCGATCTGTGTCAGCGCGGCTTTGGAAGCCCGCGATGGACTTCCAAAGAACTCCTGGAGCACGATCGCGATCGATTGGTGGCTCAAACACGGCTGGGGGATCCTTCTGAGCACCGTCGGACTGGTCGTGGGTGTCGTCCCGGCAGTCATCATCGACTGGGGAACTCCCACGGTGGTGACCACCCAAGCCGCATTGATTCAAGTCTACAGCCGACTCGGGCACCATTTGGCTCCAAGCATGTTCGCCGCGGCGCGTTGGCAGGCGTTTCTGGTGCTCTTGGGAATCACCTTGGTCCTGGCTGCCTGTGGCGGACTACTGAGCTTTTGGAAACTTCTACGATTCGCCAAGCCACAGTCTGGAAATCAAAACACCTCGAGCCCCACCGCACGAAAATCTCTCGTCGCGAAAAACCAACCACTGAACCGAAGACCGATCGGACTCAAGTGGATCCTCGGGCACGCGCTTTTCGGCATCGGAATCGGCAGTATCGCTTGTGTCATCGATTTCGGCGTTGGGGGCTTGAGCCGGGAAGTGGTCGCGAAAATTCTCAAATACTATTGGTTCCGTTGGAACGACGTAGCGATGCCGATGGCTGCGATGGCCCAGGCCATTTGGCTTGCCAGCAGCATCACTTCCTCTGCTTGGAAACGCCTTGCATTCCTCCTGATGATTGCAACCGGGGGGGCTTTGGTGCTTCAGCAAGTCGCATGGCATCGCCAGGAGTGGGTTGGCTCTGGGGAGAAAGCGAGGTTGCTCAATCGCTCCGATTCCCGGGAGGAGCAAGAATCCGAATTGCGTGATTGGCTTGCTGTTTGCGAGTTTATTCGCGAAAAAACGGAGCCTGGCGCACTTTGGCTTACCCCCCGCAACCAACAGACCTTCAAATGGCATACCGGTCGTGCCGAAGTCGCTGCTTGGAAAGACATGCCGCAAGACGCGGCATCGGTCGTGGAATGGGCAAGGCGACTGAATGAGATTTACCCGACGGACTCCGAACGCAAACTGCAAGCTTGGTCCACCGAAAAAATTTCCGAACTCCATCAACACTATCGGTTTCGATACGTATTGATCGATAGGCGCATCCGGGGACAATCCCCACCACTGCTTCCGCTGCTTTACCCGC
>JBIJCS010000570.1:0-3118 GCA_044344575.1 Pirellula sp.
TCCCTGCCGAAAATGAGGCAAATGGATTAAACCCATCAAAAAAAAGCCCAACAGCAGCACGAGCGGAATGATATTTAACTGATTGCTGACGATCTGGTCGACCGCTTGATCGGTCGTCTTAGGTGGAACTAATACCGTTCCTTCCGTATCGTCGATATCGGGCAGTCCAAACGCATCGATGCGAGTCCAATGACTCGAATCTTGTTCTGCCATCGCGAACTCGCTCGCGTCTTGCCCTCCAGTCCCAAGCCCAGTTTCTCTACGACTAGACTCAAGCAGACTCACGGCGTTCGCTTCCGTTGCTTCTGACACACTCGCGGTCGATTCCGCCGCAGGTCCATGCCCCTCTGGGTGATCCGCCGTCCAATGCGAAATCGTGTGCCAAACATGCCGAATACTCTCGATCACCACCAACGCCCCACCGAAAGGGATGATCAAAAACAACGTGGCGAAACGCCCAAGCTTCGTTCCAAAGAACAACGCAGAGAACATTTGAACCCATCGCAGATAAAAATCTCCACGACGATAAACCCCTTCGAGTTTCCGATCCAATTGATCGTCTGCTTTGAGCAATCGATCGCCCGACCAAGCCTCCTGAATTCCAAGAAGATCAGGAAGCTTCAAATCGTTCTTGCTAACCGCATCGCGGAAGTAACCCATCGAAATGTAGCCACGTTCCGAAATGCAATCGAGTGCATCTTCGACCAATTTATTGAGCGCGACTTCTTCAGGGTAACTTGAAGGAACCATTCCCACATCAAGCAACGTGTTGCGTAGCGGCTCTCGAATGCGATTGCGCATCTGCGTTTCGGCTTGCTCCGAAGCGTGTTCAAGCAGATGCGTCAACTGCTCACGTTCCGCACCACTGAGCCGCACATACACCAAACGCGATGCAGCACTGGCCAAGTGTTTCGCCATCTGAACTTCTTGCAAGTTCAATAGCGGGGTGCGCAGGGGGCGAGAGCCCCCCGAAGCGATCCAGCGCAGGAGATCGAGTCGGTAGACGATCCGTTCCTTGTCGAGACATACTTTTTGAAGATCGTACAGAAGCCGCTTTTCGGGATTCCAAAATCCTTCGATGGCGTTTCGGGAGAGATCTAACAGCACGCGGTGCCAAGTGGCCGCGTCAGCCTGGGAGAACCCGATCGCTTCGCGCAGACGTTTCACGAAAACGCGTAAGTCCGACTCGGCAGTCGTCTCCGCCTTGGAGCGTTTGCTCCGAGAAGTTGCAGCACGAGCCGCTCGAAGTGACGAAGTGATCGCGCGGACGGTATTTCCACGTTCCATCGCCCGATCGCGGCGGCGCATGTACCAATGGTAGCTCCGATCGGAAGTCGAATGCCCCAAATCCAAAGACCAAATCCGCCTCGCGTTATTCAACACGAGCTCATCTTGCGATTCATGGTCGCTTAATTCCGGGGCAGCACTATCGGGCAATTTGCTAGCCGTGAAAAAATGCTCCACAAGCAGATCAAGTCGAAATGCCTCATCGCAATGATCACGTTTTCCGATGGATGGAAACCAAGTTGCGATGCTATCGGGCTCGAACTTGCGAAACTCCCAATAGAAAGCAACCCATTCGAGAAAGGCCTCGATACGTGAATCGGGTGCAATGAGTTTTTGCTCAAGCCTCAGCACGTGGTGCGCTTCATCGAACTCGACTTGGCCCAGTTGAGCGATGGCAGCTTGGACGTCGCTGAAACGCTCCGGACTGCGCCAAGCGAGCAGAGCACGATCGATTTGGGCATGGAACAAGCGACGCCAGACTTGCAACTTCAGATCTTCGAGAGGCCAATGTTCAAGCTCTTCCGATTTCGGTTGCTCGATCAAGATGGCCGATTCGGGAAAGTTCGACCAATTCGCGATACCCAGTTCATCTGGGTGCAAAAGACCTTGCAAATCCTCCAAGGACGCGAGTTGGGAATCGGTGTGGGGTAAATGAACAGCCAAGTTTGCCCGCCCGAGGCGGTGTCGGATCAGACGACGAATCACCCGGCCCTCAACCAAAAACGCCGACGGCTCGACGGCTTGAAGAGCCGAGCGCAAGTCATGGATCGTCGAACTGGTACGCGAATTGACCAAGGGAAAGTGGATCCGGAAACAATGGCAAACGGCAAACAGAAGAGTTAGGTATATTCTTGCAGAAATCGCAACAAAGAGAAGAAGGTAAAGGGAGGCGTTAGGCGATAGGCGTTAGGCGATAGGCGATAGGCGATAGGCGATAGGCCATTCGTTTAGCAGTCAGCCGGAGGCGTACTCACCACACACTCGTCCGTCTATCTTATTTACCCCACTTCCAACGTACTCAAAAATTCCGGTCTTGGGGCATTGCGTCCGCGCCTGCCATCTGCCAAAACAACGCCACCAATTCTCGCTTTGTCAGGTATTCCCAAACACAATATCCAAATGCAAACACAACCACTAGGCAACTCCGATTTGAAGATCACACCGGTAGGCATAGGCGCATGGGCCATCGGCGGAAGTGGCTGGGCGTTTGGTTGGAGCGTCCAAGACGACAATGAAAGCGTACGGGCGATTCATGCGGCTTTGGACCATGGCATCAACTGGATCGACACAGCAGCGGTGTACGGGTTAGGACATTCAGAAGAAGTCGTTGCAAGGGCACTGCGGGAGTACGAAGGGAGCAAGCCGTACGTCTTTACGAAGTGTGAGAGAGCTTGGGACTCGAATCGCCAAATCGTGAAATGTCTGAAATCCGAATCGATACGCGGAGAGTGCGAAGCGAGTTTACGGCGGTTAGGAGTAGACGTCATCGATTTGTATCAGATTCATTGGCCAGAGCCGGACGAAGACATCGAAGAAGGTTGGGGGACATTGGTTGATTTGCAGCGAGAGGGAAAGGTACGATGGATTGGTGTATCGAATTTCAATGTCGCGCAGATGGAGCGGGTACGCAAGTTAGGCGCGATCACTTCGTTACAGCCACCTTATTCATTGATCCGTCGCGAGGCAGATGCGGAGATACTGCCGTATGCAAGAGAGCAGGGGATAGGGGTGATTGCGTATTCACCAATGGGATCGGGGATGCTCACCGGAGCGATGACACGAGCAAGAGTTGAGCAGTTTCCGCAAGACGATTGGCGAAGTCGCAGCGTAC
>JBIJCS010000571.1:0-3113 GCA_044344575.1 Pirellula sp.
TCGCGCGTGACCATCATGAGTGCATCCGGTGGAATCGAAGCGAACATTACTCGATGGATTGGTCAATTCGAGGGGCTCAAGAAGTCCGATGCGAAGCTGGAGAAGAAGGAGATCGGCAAGACGATTGCTCATATTGTTGAGTTGGAAGGAACCTATAAGGAATCCATGGGTGGTGGACCATTTGCCCCTGGCCCAGTGAAGAAACTCGAGAATCACGCAATGCTCGGAGTGATCCTTGAACTCGACACAGGCGACACGGTATTCATCAAGATGACGGGCCCGAAAAAGATCGTCGCCGGCGAGCGAGAAGGCTTCATCAAGATGATCGAAGGGCTCAAAAACAACTAGCAAGCCGAAAGGTTTTGCTTGCATTTCACGAAATGAAAAAATGCGCGAGTTTTCGAAATTTTCCGACGATTGCTTGGATTCAGTCGACTCGTTCGCTATACTCCTGCCCCAACGCATCGCAAGGATTGGCTGTGTTGGTTTGGATGAGGATTGGAAACATCCAGCAGCCATTAGCGATCAAGGACATTGCAACGGACTCGCTGATCGCTTACCAGGTAACCTAACTTGGTAATTGGATCTAGCGGCTGCCATGGAGGAAAAGACGAATGACTCGCGTTCCCATCAGCAAAGCGGACGAAGATGCTCGCCGCCTTCAAGAAAACCTCGAACTCAGTACTGCCGAAATCGGCTTGCAGGTTCGAACCACCAACTGTCTCGAGGAGAAAGGGATCTTCACCGTAAGACAGTTGTTACAAGCCAGCCCAGAGACTCTCTTGAGCATTGCGAACTTTGGCGAAAAGACGCTCGAGGAAGTCTATCAAGCGTTGGAGAAGGTCGGGTACTACCGGACATGGCGCAAGCCTCGCTAGGGCGTTACCTTTCGGCACGAGGAGATCGATCTATCGATCTGCATCCTCGCTGGTTCCTGTTGATTGTTGGATTTGCAGTGGTCTTCGTACCACTGCGACTCCGAGGCCAGGATTCGGTGCGGGATCCTGCCCAGGGCAATTTTTCTTGCAGTTCTTCAGGTCTTGTTGCTGGCGATCCGATCGCAATAACTTCAACCGCAACAAACTCAGAAGAAGAGCGGGCCAGCGAACCCCCATTTGATTCCATCCTTGAATCACTCCTTGAACGCATCCGTTCGACACCTTCTGGTTCCTCCCCAACGGAAGGGAATTCAAAAATTCTCGGTCCCGCAGAGGTGGGGAGTTCTGGGATCCCATCGAAGGAACGCATCGCTGAGCTTGTTGAGCTTGCGCTTCATCCATCCCCGCAGGGGCGAAGGAGATTCTATTTAGAAGACTCTTCCTCCAATGGAGAGTTGCGGAGGGAGAAGCTTCGTCGATGGTTTGACGAAGCCGGCCTGCTCATGGACTTGCAAAAAGCGATTGCCATGCGGACGGAAGAGACGGGTGGTCAACGCGACATGGCTCGTTGGATGTTGGGCATTGAGACGCCGGAATCAGAACAGAAATCAGTGAGTGATGGCATCAAGCTTCCCAAATCCAATCGGGGGGCGGCGAGTGGTGGATCGAAACGACTTTTCGGGATTGTTGCCAAGCGCGCTAGTCAGGCCTATTCCCTTTTGGGATGGAATCCTGGCACTTATGCAGTCGCTCAATCTGAGCACTTTGAAGTCCTTTCGCAGGCTGGAGAAAAGCCCACGGTGGAGGTGGCCTTGGCTTGTGAGTCCATTCGGCAAGTGTGGAAACAGGTATTTGACGTTGAGGATGAACAGTCCGGGGTGTCGGTGGATTCTGCGTTCGAACGGGTCGTACTGTTCCGCACGCGTGAGGCTTACGTACGTGCCCTGCGTACGCTGGAACCACGCATTGGAATTTCAACAGGTTACTACAGCCCGACCCACAGGACCGTTTTTTTCTACTGGGAAGGGGCAAAATCGCTGCCGACGCTTGTGCATGAAGTTACCCATCAGCTCTTTGATCGAAACAGCGGTTATCGTTTTGATGCGGATGCAAGTGCAGGGTATTGGGTGATTGAAGCATTGGCCCTCTACATGGAGTCTTGGTCCGAGGAGTCCGTTGGTGGTCTGAAGATCGTTGATATTGGAGGATGGGATTCGCCCCGCCTGCAAACCGCGAGGTTTCGTCGACTCAGAGATCAGTACTGGATTCCATGGGAAGAATTTAGTTCTGCCGATGGAAAGCGATTACGGAGTGAGCCCGATATTGCGAAGTGGTATTCTCAAGCTTGTGGGCTGGCGCACTGCGCTATGGATCAATCTGCGAAGGAACGCTCCGAGTTTTTGCGTTATGTGAAGTCTGTTTACGGGAATGATGGCAAGAATGCAAACGCCAACTTTGACGCTGGCAATGGGTTGTTGTCGAAGTACGATGCTTACCTGCAGTTGAGCCATCAGCTCGACAGTCCTCGCCCTAGTTTGACTCGGCGGAACGAGATTGTCCTCACGCGATGCGGAATTACATCCGAGGAACTGCTCCGTTGGTCTGCATCGGCGAGGAAACTCCAGTGGCTTGACCTAGGATTTACCCAGGTATCCGACGAAGTGTTTCTCGGAGCAAAAGAGCATCCTTGGGATGTTGTTCGATTGAACCTCGAGCTTACCAATGTAAGTGATGCGTCGATGCAAGTGATAGCCGCGATGCCAACACTTTCCGAGTTAGACCTAACGCAATGCAAAGTGACGGATGAAGGAATCCAAGCGTTGGCCGGTCATCCGAGTTTGCGGACGCTATGGATCGGCGGTACCCAGATCAGTGATCGATCCATTAAAGTTCTTTCGTCGATCCCTAAGCTCGAGCAACTACACTACGAGGGTTCGGCGATGACTCAGCAAGGGTTTTTGAAGTTAGCTCAATTAAAACCGCAGTTACGGAAAAAGCCTTAGGATGCCAACTACGGCAGATACTGCAGATTGGATTGATTGAGGCAAAGAGTATTGGAGGATCTAGAGAATTGGAGGATCCACGAACTCGGGAACGACCAACTTGTTTATCACACCCGCTTCATATCCTCGACGCAATAACTGACGCACTGCTTCTCGCCCTCTGTCGCCAAAGTCGAGGGTCCAATCGTTAACGTACATTCCGACAAATGTATCTGCCTTGTCCCGCTCAAGT
>JBIJCS010000572.1:0-3095 GCA_044344575.1 Pirellula sp.
TTGGAGGTATGAATATCCGGAACCAACGACAAGTAGTTCTGGGTTCTGTTTCTTGATTTGTCGTGTGACAGAAAAGTGCTTTGCGACGGAGATCAAAGGGTCTTCGTGTGGTTGATATCCGTCCGACGGTGGGAACGCGGCGGGGCGCAGCAGGTGTGGGGTGTAGTAGGGACTACCCGCGGAGACATTTAGGAGGGTTACTCCTTCTGCTTTCAGCCATTCGATCAGTTGCAATGGTTCGGTGAGGTCCATTTCAAGTGGATTTTGTTCATTCAGTCCGAAGCCCCATAGGTAAGGGAGTAGATCTTCGAAGGAACGCGGTCTACCTTGTCCTAATTTTCCTTCGACAGCGGTGTCAGGGTTTGGTTCGTGCGGGATGGTATCGAAGGCACTGAGTCGCACGCCGATAGCCAAGTGTGGAACGGCTTTACGAATTTCACGAATGATTTCCAAGAGTAGTCTTGCGCGATTTTCTAAGCTACCACCGAAGCTATCCCGGCGGGTTCTGGCTGACAGGAATTCGTGGAGTAGATATCCATGGCAAGCTTTGACGTCGACAAAATGTGCACCGATTTCCCAAGCCAATTTCGCTGCTCGAACGTAGTCTTGGATGAGAGTTTTTAGTTCCGTTTCCGTCCACAAGTTTTCATCGCCTGTGACGCTGAATTTTGCATCGAGTAGTGGGTGGCGATGAGCGATTTTCGGTTCCCACTTTGGGCCGTTGGGTCGGCAGAATCGTCCGGAGTGTGTTAATTGGAATCCGACGATCAAGTCGTCGGTATGGTTCCAGCGTTCCTTGTGAGCGGATTTAAGACCTTGGAGAAGTTCAGCGACTCCATCGCGATTGCGTTCCATGAGGATAAGTTGATTGGGGTTTGCGCGACCGTCGGGCCGAACCGCCATGGCTTCTCCCCCCCAGATCAACTTCGCTCCCGATTCGCCGAATCGTCGCCAACGTCTTTGCATCGGCTCGGTGATACCACCATCTGTTGTTCCGTCCCAGCCTTCCATAGGTTGCACAGCGATACGATTTCCGATGGCGATACCTTGCCATGAGATCGGTGTGAAGAGTGGGCTTTGGGGGCCTTCATGTACGAATTTGGCAAGAGGGATTTCGATGCCGATGGACTCGGTATGTGCCTGAAATTGTTCTGGGGTTTTTAGAGAGGCTAACTTGGTTAGTACGTACATTTTCAGTTCTTTTGGGGCGATGTCACCCAGTGTCGGTAGTTCTGTCTACTGGCTGGACTGTTTTAGGGAAAAGGAAAATGCCAGAGTGCAATTCATTTGCAGCGTGGGTTTAGGTTACGTTCGCGTGGCTGTGGGCTCAAGTTTTGCGGGTCGAAGGAACACCCAAAGAGTCAGTGCGATCCCAAATAATATACCGACGATACTGACCCATTGTGCAATGCTGAGATTGGTGCCGAATTGGCCGGCTTCATCGACACGAATGATTTCTTCGATATACCGTAGGATACCGTAGACTAACCAACCGGACCCAAACACGAGACCTGGGCGTGCCGTCCAACGTGGAATGCTTGTGCTCCAAAAGCACAGCAGAAACGCAGTGATCGAGGCATAGATTTGCGAAGGGTGCACAGGTAGGCTTTTCGGGGGGAGTTCGGTGGTGGCATAGTTTCCGCGATCCGTATGTACGACTGCCTCGATGGGTGTGGGTTGGTGGGCTCGTATTTTTTCTGCGAGTGCGGAATTGCTAAGAGGGATTGCGCCGACTTCGATGCTCTCCAAGTGGTCACCTGGGAGGATCCCTTGTTTCTCTGCCCAAGTGCCCGCATCGATGGAACTGATTTCGTTCTGGTTCGAGGGGTTTGTGTTGATACCTAGCAACCTGCCGGACTCCAGTTGATCGATGTAGGCGGGGGAGCCTAAAGGGAACGAGATGGCCGGGGTGTTTGTTTCACAAATGCCGCCGAAGCAGCAGCCATTGAGCAAGCAACCAAGCCGTCCGAAGGCGAGACCGATAAAGAATGCAGGAACGATGGCATCGAGCAAGGCAAGAGGGCGAACACGTTGCAGAAACGCCCAGGAGAGGATACCCGTGATTCCTCCGAGTACGGCACCGTAGACCACCAGTCCGCCTTCCGTGAATTGCAGGGCGGTCCATAGTTTTTCCAGGATTGTTTGGCCGGCCAGTTCACTCCATTTTTGCACGACATAAAAGACTCTTGCGCCGGCCAAGCCACCGATTACGGTGAAGAGTACAAGGCTCATGAATGAATCTTTTGGGACGCCGAGTTGTAGCACACGGCGATAGGAGAGTGCTGTCGCGGCTGAGACTCCGAGCATCATCATCAGGCCGTAGCCCCGCACCGGCAAACCGATTGGGATCTCGTCCGGAGTTCCTGCACCGACTTTTGCTTCTGCCATCGGCAACACGAAACCGAGGATGACCGCTCCTAGTCCCCAATTGAAAATTCGATCACCGAACGTTCCGGTTGCGTTTTGCGCTGAACCATCTTTGGGTTGTGAACGCTGGTAGAACCAAATCACTGCGATGTAGACCAGAAACCCGAGCATTCCCCAACTGACCAAGCCAAAGAGCGGTAACGGTCCGACTTGGTGGGGCAGGTAGAACAAGGTTTGACGCATGGGGAGCTACCTAGTGATTTGCAACGAAGGAACTTATGCTACTCTGCCACTGCTCAAGCCATTCTCGGGGAATTGAGACGATTACGGTTTGTGGATGGACTAGGGTTTGTGGAAGGTTGCATTGTCGATCAGTCGGGTGGTGCCTAATCGTGCGGCAATAATTCCCACGACGCTGGCTTCAATTTTTTGTATTGGATCAAGGGTGATCGGATCGACGATTGCAGCGTAGTCGATGCTATCGACGGGTGCGGCCATCAATTCTTGCCGCATTGCTAACTCGATGGCTTGGACATTTTGCTCCCCTTGCTCTATCCTTTTCTCAGCGATCATTAAAGCACGGTATAATGCTAACGCGCGGTGGCGTTCCTCGTTGGATAGATAGCGATTTCTGCTGCTCATTGCTAGTCCGTCCGGTTCGCGGATTGTTTCGCAAGCTTCGATGCGAATCGGAACATTGAAGTCTTCCACCATGGCGCGGATAACGG
>JBIJCS010000573.1:0-3094 GCA_044344575.1 Pirellula sp.
GATCTAGTTTTTACTGGAATTCTTGGGGTAGTTCGCCGAAAATGCATTCATTGAATTCACAAACAACGAAAACACCGAGTCGGACTGAGGCTAATTTGGTTCCACCAAATGTTGCCTCGGTTTGAAATCCCAACGCACTTGAGAGCGTAGCTCAGTCGGTAGAGCAAAGGACTTTTAATCCTTGGGTCGAGGGTTCGAGTCCCTCCGCTCTCACTACAAATTGCTCACGAATATCCCCGGGTTACCTCAATGGTCTCCGGGGTTTTTTGTTGGGCGCTCTCCCGTGTCGAGATCATTGGACACAAAGCCATGGATTCCCCGAGTGATGAATAGCATTGGTGCAGTCTATAGGGTTGAGGCTGATCCGTGTAACGACTATTTTTGGCACTTTGAGGCAACTTTTCGACCTCGCAGATCGCTCGTGCGAGCCGACGTAAAACGTAAGAAACAACGAGATGAAAATCAATCGTGCGGACATCATCAAAGCCACCCTTTTGGGTAGCCTTATCCTCTGCGGCTTTGTTTGCCTGTCACTTTGGAACAAATCAGACTTCTGCGCAGGTTGGGCCGTCCATTATGCTGAACGCGCGGCCGTGCTTCGCGATGAGCGATCACGCGCCATCGCTGAGGATCGCAACGATGACGCGCGACTTATCGAACGTACCGCGATGGAGATGAATGTGATCGCGAAGAAGTATGCTCGTGTCGCGAGTAATCCATTGCTTCCCTATCCGTCTAAACCTCTGGTAACTGAAGCAGACCTCGCGTCGGAGCAAGCTTCCTCCAGAAAGTCGGAATAACAATCGCGTGCGCCCAATCCACTGTAACAGATGCACGCCCCTGATCATCTAATACTTGACCAGCCGTGGTGATGGGAAATCGAAGAATTTATCTGGCATTCTGAGCATGGCTCTGCGCCCGTCGCGTTGGATGTACGGTCGCAAGTGCCCGATACCATTCAAATTCGCTTCGAGGCTATCTTACGTGATAGGCTGTAGTAGTGCAGACTACATCGCTTGCGCTGCTCCGTGTAAAAACAAGTTCAGGTTTCGTGAAGCACATACCATCTAGAGGTAAACGCGAGTCGAGAATGGAAAACGATCCCGATACGAAACCTCAGCAATTGAAAACCCCTGCAATCCGGCGGCCAATGACAGGCCGTACGGAGAAAGAACTCACGTTCTTTCGTCGCTCATATCTTTTTTTGAATCTGTGTTTGGTCTCCGCATTCTCCAGTATTCTCCTCTTTGCGATTGGTATTATTCTGCCAAGTCCGACTTCCGATTCCGTCATTTCTGCTTCGTTTGCAATGGTCGTTCTGACAACGCTTATCTCGGTCACGTGTTCATTTTTGATCGCCTCACGAATGCATGGAATATTCACGGGCGTCGTTTACGCGCTAATTACCTCCACGATCGCAGGTTGGCTCATTTTGCTTATGTTGCGCAAGGATCTGTCAGGGATTCTGCGGTGCAATGGGTTCAAGGTTGCGACGCTGTCCGCAACAAAAAATAGGCCTCAGGACTAATCCGTCATCGTCTCAAGCGATATTCAAAACAACCACAAGGTGCCGAAATCGGGTAAGGATGCCCGTCCCCTCTCCCCAGCGGCCCTGGCAAATTCATCTTCGGTAACCTAGGAATTGAAAATAGAGAATTGAGAATGAAGAATGATTAAGAACACGCCGACCCGCATGGTTTCAATTCTCAATTAGTAGGTTAGCATTATTCCAGCCCATTACCGTGATGGCAGCAACGCGATACTGGACAACTGCGAATCCCCCAGCCTTCGTGATGCTCGACCTTTTGCTCAGGGATGCTCATTCCGTTATTTTCCCAGTCGATGTCCTCCCAGCGAAGCGACAACGTTTCCGAAGGGTGTGCGAAGCCCACCGTAGCGACTCTGCCCCAAGATCACTTGCCAAACTGGATTGGCCTTCTTCATCAGCTTGTCGACCACTTCGCGGGGTACAAACTCGTTGACCTTCACCGAACTTTTCTGCGTCTTTACTTTGCAGAACGGATTCTCATCGATGATCTTCCAGTCGACGGCATCGTGCATGAATTGGCGAGCGAATTGGATCCGTTTGTGGAGCGTCGTCGTGGCCATCCCCCAGGCTTTGAGCTTCTCGAGAAACTCTTTCGCATGGCCTACGGTGATTTGGTTGATCCGGATCCCCTCGGGCATAAATCTTTAAGGTTCGCTACCACCTGCTTCCAAACCGCAACCGTAGCCGGTTTGCGGATACTGCGATGAGCTTTTCTCGCAGCGCCGGGGATTTGGCTAGCCAAGTTGCATCGTCCTGGGCCAGCGCATGTAAGAATTTGGTAGTCTTGAGGCAGACCTGTTGGTACAATCTAGAGGGAGAACAAAATGGACCTATACACAGAATCGATACGGCACCTCCCTCTGGGGGAGCGTCTGGAGCTTATCCAAACGATTTGGGATGACATTGTTTCAAACGATGAGCAAATCCCTGTGCCGAATTCCGCGATTGAGGAAGCAAAGCGTCGGCGAGACGAAATGCTAGTAGATCCAGCAGTCGGATTGACTCACGAGGAAGTTTGGGAAAAAATCCAAGATCCCAGGCGGTGAGTACCAGGTTCGATACCATCCCCTTTTTCATACGGATGTAGTGTCTGCCGCGAACTGGTACGACCGACATACGGTTGGGTGGGGAGTGAAATTCCTTGAAAGCGTGGAAAGCGCGATGCGCAAATTGGCAGCAGATCCCTATCGGCGTTCTTCTGTTGATTACGGTTTGCGGTACTGGCCGATTTCCCAATTTCCATTCGTCGTCTTCTACGACGTTCGAGAACTTGAGATTCTTGTTCTTGGTGTGATGCACACCGCTCAAGAACATGAAGCATGGTTGCGACGAACCAGATAAAAAACTTCGAGAATCAAACTTACTCATGGGTGACCAACCGTTCTCCTTGCCTTTCGAACTCTTCTGAAACATCGGGAAAACATCAAAAAGTTCGGTTCCTGTCCTCTCCGCTCAAAAACCCTGGTTTCCCCAGGGTTTTTCGCATATTGGGCCAATTGCTTTGGCTTTCCTGCCTATCCATGCATGTCCATGCCTGCAGGTGCT
>JBIJCS010000574.1:0-3088 GCA_044344575.1 Pirellula sp.
AGATTCGAGATGATGCAACGGGGTTGCCGCATTGGGCGAACCAGCTCGCATCCTTGCGTCGAGACGTGATCGTAAGTCACCGCGATCGGATTGAAGATATCGAACGCTGGATTGTCACAGAGGAGGTGCCGAGTCTGAGTCTGGCCGAGATCTATCGAGAGTCCGGCTTTCCGAGGATCGATCTTTTAGCTACCGATACAGAGGGATTTGACTATGAAATCGTCCGGCAAATCGAATTTCTCCCGGTGTTGCCGCAGTTTATTTACTACGAGAATCTGCATTTGCGTGCTAGTGAAGCGGCGGATTGTCTAGCTTTTCTTCATCGGCTGGGATACCGGACCCATGCGGTCAATAATGGCGATACATTTGCGGAACTTCAGGTCTGACGAGAGTTAAGCAGTAATTTTCAACGATCGGCGTGCGATTGCGTGCTATACTCTTGGATGGAGCTTTTGAGTAATCACTCTCTTATCCAGTAACGACCGGTAAGTTACTCCTGCCTATGATCCGATTGCAAGAAAAGTTACAGCATGAACGGCTGAGGTCGAGCAAGCCATCGCAAGGTGGGAGTGCGTGTCTAATCAGGCTGGGGGGGGGCATGCGTCCATTGCCCTGTGTCCGATCGCTCTGTGTCCGATCGCTCTGTGTCCGATCGCTCTGTGTACTGAGCTGGATGTCGCTCTTATTTTTTTTAGCGACGGTAGCGAACGCCGAGGTTGGTAGTCGATTGGTCATTTACCCGGATGCCTTGGTTGCGACCCCGAGGTATCCAGCCCAGCTTGCGGTTTATTGGTTGAATCCTGACGGTACGAGTCTCGACGTAACGCAATCATCGGACGTGAGCTTTGGGATCTCTAGCGTTGCTGATGGTGGGGTGGAGCCACGCGAAATACGAAGCTTGGTCGGTGTGAATTCGCAAGGTGCGTTTGATGCGAGTGGATTGCGATTGCGTAGTGACGGAGTCAGGCTATTTCTAGAAACGCAGGATGGAGGGACACAAGCGTCCCGTGGTTTACAGATACAAGCTCGATTTCGGGGGCTTGAAGCGGCTGCCTCGATACAGATGCAAGAAGACAAACCGGTTTCCTTTACGCGCGAAGTGATTTCCACATTGACCAAGAGTGGATGCAATTTGGGAACTTGCCATGGGAACTTGCACGGGAAAGGGGGAATGCGACTGAGTTTGCGGGGAGACGACCCGGGTTTTGATTACTACCGTTTAGTAGCGGAGTTTGGGCAGAGACGGATAGATATTTTTGAACCGGAGAAGAGCTTGCTTTTGCAAAAGGCTACCGCGCAAGTTGCACATCAGGGGGGGAAACGGATTGACTTGCAGAGTCCGGACTATGGCGTTTTAGTGGATTGGATTGCCAGCGGTGCACTGGAAGGTGGTCCGTCTGAATTGGCAGGTTTGGAAGTGTATCCGAAGACGCAGCAGCTATCGGCCGATCAGCGGGAAGCCCGGTTGGTGGTGGTTGCAAAGTACTTGGATGGTACCACTCGCGACGTAACGTCGTGGTGTCGTTTTGAACCTAGTGTTCCTTCGGGTGTCACCGTGGATTCCTTTGGCAGGGTGGTTGTCAGCCATGCGATGGATGTGACGATCAGTGTTACCTATCTGAGTGCTCGCGGCGCGAGTCGATTTGTCTTTTTAGGGGGGCAGCGGGAGGATTCGTCGAAGGATGCGACAGCGGCTACGAACCGTGCAAGTCAGGGGTTGTGGAAGCAGCCTTTTGACGAAGTGATCTCTCAGCAGTGTCGGACTTTGCAATTGCAAGAAGCACCGCGAGCGGATGCGAATACGTTTCTGCGCAGGTTGTTTTTAGTCACTGTCGGGAGATTGCCCACGCCTACAGAGACCTTGGCATACGAACAAGACGAGGGGCTAGGTCGGGACGAGCGTTGGGTTGATCAATTGCTGGCTGATCCTGCGTTTGATTATGCTTGGGCTTTGCGTTGGAGCGACTTGTTGCGCAACGAAGACAAGGTGATGAGTTCGCGCGGGGCGTACTTGTTCCATGATTGGCTGCGAATGCAAATCGCTTCGGATCGACCGATGAAGGAATGGATTGCTGAGTTGGTTTCGAGTACGGGAAGCACGTATGAGAATCCACCTGCGTCGTTTTATCGTACGCATCGGGATCCGGAAGTTGCTGCAGAATCGGTAGCCCAGGTTTTTCTTGGGGTTCGAATCCAATGTGCCAAGTGTCACAATCATCCGTTTGATCGTTGGAAACAAGATGACTATTACGGTTTGGCCGCATACTTCACGACGGTTGAGCGCAAGCAAATCGACAACAAGCCAAATGATGCGTTGGACAAGCATGTGATCACCGGCGACGAGGTGATTTCGGTGACTGAAAAGAGTCCTGAGATCCGACATCCCGGCAGGTCTAAGATGGTATCTCCTCGAGGGTTGATGTTTGATGAGGGGGTGGGTATCCGAGACGGTGGTGAGAAAGACGGTGGCGAGAAAGACGGTGGCGAGAAAGACGGTGGCGAGAAAGAAGGCGGCGAGCACGAGGGTGGTGTACTCAAGCAGTTCGCGCGATGGCTAACTGAAGAAAACGAGACGATTGATTCGAATTTAGCGAATCGAATTTGGTATCAGTACTTTGGCCGTGGCGTGGTAGAGCCACCTGACGATTTTCGGGAGTCGAATCCGCCAAGCAACCCACAACTCTTGAGGTTGCTTGCGGAGGAGTTTCGTTCTCAGGGATATTCGCTCAAGAGATTTTCTCGGGCGTTGTTGCTCAGTGAGGCATTTGCGCGAGCGTCGGGAGAGGACTCTTCCGATGAGAATATTTTGCCGTCGAATCCTTACTTCGCGTCGTATTCCATCCGGCGGATGGCAGCAGAACCATTGATGGATGCCATCAGTGATGTCACGGGAGTGTCAACGAAGTTAAAGACAGGGGATGAAGAGCGATCGGAAGTCTATTCAGCGATGCGAATGCCGGGCGTTCCGAAGAAGTCTGGTTTCTTGACGACCTTTGGAAAGCCCAATCGATTGTTGGTGTGCGAGTGTGAGCGGTCGAATCAAATATCGCTGGGACAATCTTTAGCGATGGCTAATGGAGTGGAGGTT
>JBIJCS010000575.1:0-3083 GCA_044344575.1 Pirellula sp.
ACAAGCCGTTCAAGGGATCGAGAAAAAAGGGAGGTGAATTTTTGGAGCGAGGGGTTTGTAAAAGAGTTTCTGATGCAGTGTTTTTGGAGTAGGAAATCACGCATAAGCCAATGGAAGGGGGTTTTTTTGGTAGATGTCTTTGTGAGGTGTGGTCGATGCAACGAGGGTGGCGGAAGGGAGTTCGCCCCCCTTAACTAGGGGGTGTAATGGCATAGTTTGCCCGAGTTCCCTAACCGAGAGTGCTTTGGGAAAAAGTTCCCCTTTACGGATTTTCGAACTATGGAATCCGTGGGTGGTTTTGTAAACTCGAAGGTCTCGTCCATCTGATTTCCTGCGTTCGCGAGTGTTGCTTGCGGTGCGCAGGAGGATTTTTGCCCTGCAATCCACGTAGGCGTCGAAGTGCAGAAACAGTCTCCAAACGGCAAAACGTTTTATGATCGATGGGGCTGGCTTGTCCTGATCCTGAGTTTGGCATGCGTACCTTTCGCGTACTACGGTGCGGGACAAGCGGTGCAGAGCAATGTCAACAAGGTGGAGGACTGGCTACCCAAGACTTACCGTGAGACCGACGAGTTGTCGCGGTTCCGTAAGAACTTTCCGTCGGATCAGTTCGTCATCATTAGTTGGGAAGGTTGTCAGCTTGGGGAAGACCCATCGCAACCGGAGCAAGATGATCCGAGGATAGCGAAGTTGATCGAGTTGGTATCACCGACGAGTTATTCGGAGGATGACATTGATGCGGTTGAGGCGAAGAAGTATTTCAAGGGTGCGCAATCGGGTCGGACTTTTTTAGAGCAGTTGACGGTTGGTCAACATGCGCTGAGTCATGAGGAGGCGGTCGAGCGTCTCAAGGGTGTGATTCTCGGTCCGGATGGTCGGCAGACGTGTGTGATCGTCTCGTTGGATCCTGTATCGACTGGGAAGCTCAAGCCGGTGTTAGGGCATGGGCAGAAGCGAATTTTCAGGCCGAACGTTCCACCTGGAGTATTGCGCCGTTTGGTGGAGAAGGCAGGGATTCCTGACGACCAGCTCCACATGGGTGGTCCATCGGTAGACAATATATCGATCGACGAAGAGGGGGAGCGTACGCTGGTTCGCTTGGCAGGCTTCTCTGGAATTTTGGGGTTGTTCTTGGCTTGGTGGTCTCTTCGGAGTTTGGTTTTGACTTGGATCGTCTTCCTTTGTGCGGTCACGAGTGCAGCGGCGGCATTGGCGATGATTTGGGCGACGGGTGAGACGGTCGACGCGATTGTATTGTCGATGCCATCGCTCGTGTATGTATTGGCGATATCCGGTGCTGTGCACTTTATTAACTATTATCAGGACGCGGTGAAGGAGGGTGGATTGCAGGGCTCGACTGAGCGAGCTGTCACCCATGCTTTGAAGCCGGCAGTTTTATGCTCACTGACCACTGCGTTTGGATTGCTTTCGCTCTGTGCTAGCGAGTTGGTTCCGATCCGCAAATTCGGTTTGTACTCAGCGTCTGGGGTAATGATCCTCAACGTCGTATTGTTTCTGTTGTTGCCTTCGACATTGCATTTGTTGAGGTATGCCAAGCGGTGGGTGGTAGCGGATGGTGAAGGGGGTGTTGCGGCAGAAAGTGAAGTGCCGAAGCCCGTGACGGAAACTTTCAGCGAGCGGTTCTGGGGGGCTTTTTCTGGTTTTATTGTCCGCAATCACGTTCAGGTTTTCGTAGGTAGTCTTTTGTTTTGCGGGTTGATCGGGTTTGGGCTGACGAAGATTCGCACGAGCATTGACCTTCTGGAGCTATTTGATTCGAAGGCTCGTATTTTGCAGGACTATCGGTGGCTAGAGCAGCATTTGGGCAAGCTCGTCCCGATGGAGATCGTGTTGGAGTTTGATCAAGCGAGTTTAGCGACCAGTGTTCCGGTTGGTGGAGAGCAAAACGATGCCGACGGTAAGGAAGTCGAAGAGAAGCCAGGTGATGTAGGCAAGTTGACTTTTTTGGAGCGCATGGAAACGGCTAATCGTGTTCAGGAAGCGATTAAGGCGAAGTTTGGAGACGAGGGGTTAGGCTGGGTTGGTCAGAGTTTGTCTGCTGCGACTTTTGCGCCTTCGTTGCCGACGAATGGTTCTAGCACCAAAAAGATGATTGAGCGAAGTGTCTACAATTCCTCGTTGGAAGCGAAGCGCGAGGACTTTGTGAAGTCAGGATTTTTGAGAGTGGATCCGGAGACAGGAAACGAATTGTGGCGGATTTCGCTTCGCGTGGCAGCGTTTCAAGGGGTTGATTACGGCGAGTTCGTGCACACGTTGCGGGATGTGGTTCAGCCGATTTTGCAAGCTCAGGGAGATCGCGTTCAAATCTTGCGTCGGATTGCAGCTTGGAATGGCGATTCAAAGTTTGTTGGTAAGAAGGTCATTTTGTGGGACCCGCAGGTTGTCGATCAGGCGACTGGTGAAGCCGTTTCGGCAGCCAAGGTTCGAGCGGATGAGCTTGCGAATTTGCTCAAAAACGCGAGGTTTAAGGTAGCCCGGGCGAGCATTGATTCGAAGTCGATGCCACTTGTGCAACTCCAGGAGTTGGAGGATTACGATGCGATCGTCCTCGCGGGAGCTTTTAGCAACAACGAGATCCGAACGTTGCAGATGGCGTTGAGCAAGATCATTGATTTGGAGGCACCGGATCCTTTGCAACCAAACCATTGGGTTTCGTCGATCTACACGGGTGTCGTCCCGATTGTCTACAAGGCGCAGCGAGCGTTGTTGCAGAGTTTGATGGAAAGCACGTTGTGGTCGTTTTTGACGATTACCCCTTTGATGATTTTCGTTTCCAGGAGTTTGCGAGCAGGAATGGTCGCGATGATTCCGAACGTGATTCCGGTGGTGTTCATCTTTGGATTAATGGGATGGATGGGGATCGCGATCGACATTGGATCGATGATGACAGCGAGTATTGCACTAGGAGTGGCAGTGGACGACACCATCCACTTCTTGTCATGGTTCCGGGGGAATGTTCAGACGATGCGAGACCGCCGTGCTGCGATTATCGCTTCGTACAAGCAATGTGGAACACCGACATTGCAAGCCGCGTGTATTTCCGGGTTGGGGTTGAGCGTTTT
>JBIJCS010000576.1:0-3075 GCA_044344575.1 Pirellula sp.
CCATTCAAAAAGTCCAGCCGTCGTGTTCGCGCGATAAAGCTCCCCACCCAAATCCGAACTTGCACCACCCAAATCAGCCCGCAACGAATTCTCTCCCACTTCCGCTGCATTGATTTGCACCACCGGTCGCACACCATTCGCACTCGCCGCCGGCATCAATACCTGGGTCTCAGGCAACAACTCCTGCGCAGAAAAATCCCATCGCAACGCTGTACCAGCTACCCGCGAAGTTTCGGGAAGCCGAAAACTAGACAAATACCCCACAAGCTTCAACGCTGCCACCACAAACGTTGGATCTTGCGGCCAATTGCTCCAACGCCGATCCAAAGATGTCAACGCGATGAGCATCCGTCCTGATCCTATCGGATAATCGACCATCAACGGCGCGCGGTTTCGCAAACTCGCGACCGGTTTCCATAACCGACTCCCAGCCGTCTCTAACTTGGTATCAATCTCCACGTATCGCTCGATCCGAACAAACTGAAACGGCGAATTGCTCAACCCCAATAACGGCTCAAAAATAGGATGCGACTCCGCTAAAATATCCGGCGTCGTGTCACCCTCAACCTTCGGCATCTCCACCGGCCCTACCAATCCAAATGGCAGCAACGGCAATGCTGGCTCCGAACCCGCAATCGGTTTTGTCCAAGCCCCATAGCCACGAATGTAATCATTCATCGACAAATCATCGCCAAACCACAACGAAACACCCCCCCCTTGGGCGATGTATCGATGCAAATTCGCTAAGGCGCGCGGATCGAGGTTGGGTATCGATTGCAACAGAATGCAGGAATAGTTCTCTAATGCAACGCTATCGGCATCCCGAAGATACTCCGGTCGCTCTCGTTGTACGATAAGCCCTGTCTTCGCATTCCCACCCGGATCCAACGCCGATTCGAAGAAATAAGAGTGCTTGCCCCCCGCATCCCCATCGATCAATAATACCCGTACCCCCTCCGAAATCTCCAATACGCAACGCGCCGTGTTGTCCGATGCAATCGCATCCGGCGGCAACTCGACTTGCACTACATGCGACCCACTCTTCGGAAATACCACCTGCACGTTGCGAGTAACCGACTCGCCAGGCTCAAGTCGGTCAAATAACAATGGAGGTAACTCCGTCACAAGCCCTGAAAATCGCTCCGTTGGCTTTGGCTCCCCGTTCGACGATCCGTAGTCTACTGCAGTGACACGTGCACTTATATTTCGAACAGGGGTACTCCCCTGATTTCGAACCGTAACGTTGACCATCGTCGGCACACCCGCCGCCAAAACTTCTTGTCGAGGCTCAATCGCTGTGATCGTCAAATTCTCGTGCTTGGCCTCCACGCAATCGATCAAATGAATCTCAACGGACTCTCCCGCAATTCCCAACAATCGTTGCCGCAGAGCTACCGCGTTCGCCCAATCCTTCGTTCGAAAATCACTCATCAAATAGACGATCGACTTCTGATCTTCACTCGACTGTATCAACCGACCCACCACGTCCACTCCATCGAGCAAACCAACATCCAAGGAAGTCGGTTGGGTACTGTTGATTTTCGCAAGCATCCCCGACGGATCGCTGGGAATTGTTTGCGCTAACAAATCAGCAACCGCATCCGCACGTACTCCCCCAACGTCGCCGGTTCGCTTCTCTGCTAAATCATCGGCACCCGCTCCAGCATCGCCGGCTTTTTTATCCCCCGGAAGGTTCACCGTGTTGTTCGCCGCGCCATTGCGACTTGCTAACTGCACGCGCGATGCCCGAAACAAACTCATCAGATGATTCGACGAATCCTGCTTGGCCGATGCGGCAATGGATGCAATAGCTCCAAGCCCGTTCTGATAGGCTGACTTGTTGTTAGCCGTATCCCCCATCGATGCACTATCGTCGAGAATCACGTAATGATGAATGCTGCTTCGACCCATCCAAGCGAACATCTTGGAGTCGGTAAGCCACTGCGCTAGCATCCCTACCAATAATGCCATCGCAAGCATTCGAGAAGCGATCAACAGCGCTTGTTTTAACCAAACCCACCGCCGATTCTTGCGATAACTCTCTAACAAAAACTCCATTGCGGCCCAAGGAGTTTTCTTGTGGCGCACCAAATTGATCAAATGGATCAATAGCGGTACGAGAACAAGCAAAAAACCCCAAGCTAATGGTGAGTATGCGAACTGCATGGCATCACCTCTTTCTCATGTGCGCCATGCGAGCGCTGAGGTAAGCCGTCAGCGTTGCGTCGACAGGACGGCTGGTTCGGATCAGTTGATAGTCAATTCTGGCACTCGCGCAAGCGTGACGGACGCGATCAAGAAACTTTTGTAGCGATTCCAGATAGCCGTCTCGCAAAGCTCGCGGATTACAAGTTAACGTGTCGACGGTTTCCATCCCCTCAAATCGCGTCGGATCATTAAATGGAAAATCCAACTCGTCATCATCGAGAATATGAAATACCAAGATGTCATGCCCTGCGCTTCGCAACGCCGTCAGCCCTTTGAGCGTTTCCTTCTCGGCTCCCAAAAAATCCGACGCAATCACCATCAAACTCCGCTTGGGATAGGTCTCAAGAATCTCCTTGAAAACCTTCGTCAAATTCGTCTTTTCCGCCACTGGTGTTTGCTCAAGCGCCTTGGTAATCGCTTGCAGATGACTACGACTCGTCCTCCAAGGTAACTTCGTCCTTACCTTTTGGTCGAATACTGTCAGTCCAACCGAATCTTGCTGGCGAAGACTCAAATAGGTCAGACACGCTGCAACCGTCGCTGCATAGTCGTATTTGTTCAACGCCCCGCGACCATATCGCATGCTCGCCGATGCATCGACCAACAAGGTACAGCGAAGATTGGTATCCTCTTCGTACTGCTTGATGTACAAACGATCTTGCCGCCCCCATACCTTCCAATCGATGTGTCGCAAATCATCTCCGGGCACGTACTGGCGGTGCTGCACGAATTCGACCGATTGACCGAAATACGGACTGCGATGCATGCCGGAGAGAAACCCTTCGACAATGTTCCGAGCACGAATCTCCATCGAGGAGATGCGACGGATGGCTTCAGGATGCAAATAGTTTTTGGAATCGGGCATCT
>JBIJCS010000101.1:0-11088 GCA_044344575.1 Pirellula sp.
AGCTCCAGAAATTCCACTGCACTGGAAAATAGACCAAGCCCTCAGCACCGAATCACTCGACTCCATTCTCAACGCCTAATCCCCCGTTACCATCCATTCCGTACCCGTATTCTCCTCCCTTACCCCCAGCAGCAATTCCCCCTTCGCGCCTCATTGCTTCGCGGTACACACGCTTCTCTCCTTCTCTCTTTCTCTTTCTCTGCGCCTTTGCGTCTCTGCGCCTCTGCGCCTTTGCGTCTCTGCGTCTCTGCGTGAGCCCTCTCGGTCCAAAATCAACGCACTGATAATACAGAAACAAAAAACACCGCAGACAAAAAACACCGCAGACGAAATACCACAACGAAAAAAGGGAGGCCTAACCTCCCTCGCAACTCTCATCAATACCTCACTGCAACTTGCCAACTGCAACGGCAGTTAGCCAGCCAGCGAAGCCTTCTTCACATATTGGCTCAATCGACTCTTCGCACGCGAAGCCTTGTTCACGTGAATAACACCCTTGGATGCCGTCTGATCAAGCAACTTGCTCAAGGATCGCAACTGCTCACGCGCGGAATCGAACTCCTTCGAATCAACACTCGCTTGCAACTTGCGAACCGCCGTCTTGATCTTCGACTTCGCAGCGCGATTCCGAGTACGACGCTCGAGCGACTGGCGAAGACGCTTTTTGGCACTCTCAATGTTTGGCACGTAACTAACTCCTCAGATTTTCAATTCAACATCGCTGCTGCACTACCGCAACGCGACTTTCCAAACGGATCTTATCAGGTCGGCCCAATATATTGCCAACCCCTCCCCATTTTGTCCAGTCCTTTTCTTTCCCACCACCCCAAGAAATACCGGCTAGATCCCCCCAAATCCCTCCACCTCCAGCATTCCCCTACAACCCCTACCTCCAGCACTCTCCCCCAAACAAACTCCGATCGTTCCACCTCGCCGAAAGGAAACTTCCGCAAACCAACCCCTTTTGGATTTTTTTTGAAACGAAAAACCCACCAAGCACTCGAAAAAGTTCTAAGGTTTTTCGGCTGTTTGTCCCGTAAACTTAGCTAGAATTTGTCGATTCCGCTGACTAGGCTAACTAGGCGAATTCAGCAGGCTTTGACAACCCGCACAACATCCGCATTTTCAATACCTAACTTCCTCAGTCCACTCTCTCTCTTGTTTCTTCCTTAGTTTGGAGTGAAGGTTCCGGAATGGCCAATTACGTATCCCTCGATGAAGCAGCTAAGATCCTTGGCATTTCCTCCGATGAACTGGTTGAAATGCGATCCCGTGGCGAAATCTTCGGATACCGCGACGGTGCTAGCTGGAAATTCAAACAAGAAGAAATCGAACGCGTTCAATCCGAACGCGAAGATCTTCTCGATGACCAAGACAGCGGCGACGAACTTGCCCTCGACTCCGACCTGCGACTCGCGGACGATGGTGCCCCAGGAAGCGACGTGGCACTCGTTCCAGACCCCCGAAGCGATAGCGGTGTGAAACTAGTCAACCGCTCACCCGGCAAAAACGCAGAATCCTCCGACCTGAAACTCACCGGCGACCCCGGAAGCGACGTCGAACTCGGAAGCGACCTGAAACTCGAAGAAGGAGCAGGCTCCAGCGGACTAGACCTCATGAGCCGTGACAAAGCCGCCGGTTCCAACGTCCTCGGTTCCGACCTCGGCCTAAAAGGTGACTCCAAAGCATCCAAAGGTAGCGGTAGCCTCGGCGGTGAACTGGAACTCGCCGGCGACGACGAAGATGAACTCGTTCTCGGCTCCGACTCCGCGATCGGTCTCGGCTCCGAAAGCGGTATCAACCTCATGAGCCCCTCCGACAGCGGACTGTCCCTAGAAGACGAACCCCTAGACCTCGCCGGTACCGGCATCTCCGGCCTCGATCTCGGCGCCGAACTCGCCGCTGACCCAGCCGCCGGCTCCAAAGCTAGCAACGTAAGCGGCATCGGTGCAGCTCTCGTCGACCAAGACGAAGAATTCCAACTCACACCATCCAATAGCGTCGAAGTCGACGATGACAGCGGCTCGCAAGTCATCGAACTCGAAGACTCCGAAAGCTTCGGCGGCGTCGGTCTGCCAGATGACCTCGGCGTCGATGGGGTCGTCCAAGAATCCGGTCTCGATGACGGTGGCTTCGGCACCGAAGACCTCGTAGCCCCAACCGGTGCCGCAATCGCAATGCGCGGCGCAGGTGAAGTCCCCTACGCCGGTTGGCAAGTCGGTATGCTCGCCCTCGTCCTCCTGCTCATGGGCCTCTGCGGTGTCCTCACCACCGATATCCTCCGAAACCTATGGGCTTGGGATGGACAAACCGACTACTCCACCGGCCTGACTTCCATGCTCGTCAAAGCTCTCGGCGGGAAATAACCCACACCGAAAGTGAACCACAACTCCGACGACCTCCAGTCCCTGAAAAACCGACCCGCTCCGCGCCGGCAATCGGAAGTGACCGGAAATGTTCGCCTCGCTCTAAACCAAGGTCGCATCGAGTCGAAAAACCTCGTGGAATGGCTATGCGTCGATCGTCTAGCCCTCCTGCATTCTCTCAATCAATCTCTGAACTGGAACCTCGAACTCTCCACAAAAAAGGATCTTGCGCCCCTAGCTCCTCTCTCCAAACTCCAACAGTCCAAACAAATCGCGAAACTCCTCGCCGCTCAAATCAATCCCACCGACCAAAGATTCCAGCAACTCCAGTCCCACCCAAGCGATGTCGCTCGCGAATGGGCTGCTCTCATCATCGGCTCCTGGCCCGAAATGCCCTTCCAACGACGCCTCGCTTGGATGAAACCTCTCGCTGATGACGCCAATGCAAGCACCCGCGAAATCGCTTGGATCGCCCTTCGGGAACATGTTATTGACGATCCTGCAAACGCCATCAATCGACTAATCCCCTGGACCGGCAGCAGAAATGATCGACTCCGACGCTACGCAAGCGAAATCACTCGACCACGAGGCGTTTGGTGCCGTCACTGCCCAACTCTCATCGAAAACCCCTCCCTCGCACTCCCACTCCTAACTCCACTTCGATCCGACGATTCACTCTACGTGCGGAACTCCGTTGCCAATTGGCTCAACGATGCCAGTAAATCGCAACCGCTCTGGGTGCAACAACTCTCTTCGCTTTGGATCAATGAATCACCTACACCCGAAACAAACTACATCGTTCGACGCGCCCTGAGAACACTGTTAAAATCCAACCAAACGTCTCCGCTTCACCAAACTCGGCTTACCAAAACCTAACGCCACTCCTAACCGAACACCCTACAAACATGACAGATAACCTAAAACAAATTCTAGACTCCCTCCACCAACAACTCGCGAACCCAAAAGAACTCAATTCCGATTCCATCGAATCCCTCAAAACCATCGCCTCAGAAATTCAATCCACCCTCGATAACTTTACGCAAACAGAGACCCAACCACTCTCCACTGACCCAAACCCCAACTCCCTGTCGCATCGCATCGAAACATTCATCGATGACTTTGAAAACCAACACCCTCAACTCACCCAAACTCTCAGCATGCTCGCCGAACGACTCGCCGATATGGGAATCTAACCCCAATCAACCAACCCACTGAAAACAAAAAACCGAGGAGGAGGCCCAAACTGCCTCCCCCCCGGTCATCTAATCTTCCGATCGACTCGACACACACAACCAAAATGAGACGATCGGAAGTACCGTCGATCCAGCGATTCCCACCAATCTCCCAACGAGTTGACCCAATGTCAGCAAACCAAAGCAGAGTTGGGCGCAACACGCCGCGGGGATGTTTAGGTGGGATCGAAAACTCTCCAGGCTTGGCGAGTTCGATCCATCCAGGTTAGCAAAGGGCATGCCAAATCAGCCAAAGCTCACCACGACCGCGAAAAAGGCCTCAAAACCATCCGCTCCAGCCACCCTCCACCCCCAGTCCTCTTCTCCGCATTCGCCAAAACGTAAAAATACAACCACACACGCACCAACCCCTGCTCAACCCTCTCTCTCAATTTGCATTCAATGTTCTCAGGTTGAGACACGCCCAACACGATTCTACTTTCCAAGCTTTTCCCAAGCTTCCACCATGAACAAAACAACCTCCCTCGATAGTGTCTTCTCCATCGATCCCCATCTAACACTCATCCCCGTTGTCCACGCCAGCGCACCTTTCGCTTCGGCCCTCCTCCAAGAACTTCTCAAACGCCCATTCGACTCCCTTGCAGTACCTCTCCCCTTATCCTTCGCTCGCCCAGTCACCCAAGCCGTCGAACAACTACCTACCCTCTCCCTCGTCGCTCAGCCAAACGCTCAAGCAAACTTCTTTGACCTAGAGGACCAAGAACGAAATACAGAATTCGACGAGGACAAACAAGAAAACCACGCACAGGACGATTCACGGGGCGCTTCAGCTTTACCGATCGCCACCTGCGTCCCTATCGATCCTTGCCAAGCCGTGATCGCAGCCATCCGGTTCGCTCTAGGCGAACACATCCCCATCCACTGGGTTGGACAAACAAACTTGCAAGCCCCATCTCACTCGCCTTACTTCCCCGACTGCTACGCCCTGCGATCCACCACCCTCGAACGCTTCTGCGCCGCACTCCTCCCATCGATCCTCCCGCCACAGGACTCCGAGCAACAGCACCGTATCTCCCAACTCGCTGTGCATATCGCTCTGACCACCAAAAAGAACTCCCATACCATCGCACTATGCTCACTCGAAGATTGGCCCTGGGTTCGCCAAGCAATCCTCGAAAATCGTAACCCTTCCCACCCATTACCAGAACTCGATACCAACGAAACTCTCCCTCAAAACTATTCCATCGATCCACGCGGCACCCTCTTCCTACTCGGCGAACTCCCTTTCCTCACCGGCCTGTTCGAACGCGCTCGACAAGAATGCGAGCCAGACGATCAAATCCTCACGGAAGGACTCAAAGAACTCTTGATCAACGCCCGCAGCAGTTACCGCCAAGAACTAGGAAACCGCGCACGGCAAATCCCCCCCCTCCTCATCTCGCAATGCCTCAAATACATTCGAAACCAATCCTTACTCGAACGAAGAATGACCCCAAGCTTCTACACCATCGTTCGCTCCGCACAACAAATGATGGGGGACCCCTTCGCTACCCATCTCGTGAACACCGCAACCCAGTACCCCTACGAATCCACCCTCCCCTGGCCCACTGCAAGACTCGGGATTCAACAAGCTCTCCTGCCCGATGCAGGTCGACACCGACTTGTCTCTCTACTCCCCGGACCTCCTTTGCAATGGACAACCCTCGAACTGCAACGACCACCCAAAAAGTCAGAACAGTCGCGATGGCAAAGCCGGTGGAACCCCTATATGCAGTGCTCATGGCCCGAAGAAGACTCGCAAATCGAAAGCTTTCGCAGTCGTATCGTCGAACGCGCTCGACAGTTCCTGGGCGCTGATCTTGCACGCACCGAAAAATTTACCACCAGCATCATGGATGGAATCGACCTACGCGAAACCCTCCGCCATTGGTACGACGGCTCTCTCTACGTCAAAGTCAATCCACCCTCGATCGGTCAACTCGATGCGACCGTCATGATCTTTGACCCCGAACCTGACCCAAGACAATACACTTGGCGCGCAACATGGTTCTCCGAACACGCAGAAGAATCCACACTCGCATTCTTCGCCACACACTTTCGTGATCAAATGATCGGGCCAGGTATCGGCATGGCGAACTACGGCGGCTCCATGTTCCTCTACCCTCCTCGCCCTATCCCAGATATCTGGGTCGACCCCCGTATCGATTTCGCGGAAACCCTCGAACAACGACTCCTCGCCGCCGCTTGCCTACACTCGCAATCTCGTCACATCGCACTCATGAGCCCAACCGCACCAGGACTCGTCCTGAAAAAAATAGCGAAACGCTTCGGCCGTAAACTCGTTCACGTACCCCTTTCTCATTTCTCCGATAGCACCATCCAACAACTACGTATCTTCCACGTCCTCAACGGACGGCATGTCCGAAGCTACGCCGCAAAATTCATCCGAAAAGCCTAACAAAAAGAAAACCCGAATCGCATCTCTTGGGGGACAAGATACGATCCGGGTTCTCAATCTCTACGCCGACTCTTCGGCATCTGCCGGCTTGTGACTACCAAGGACCACGCACCGGATACACACCAAATTGATCCGTGTGCGTCGGCCAATACGGAGTCGCTCGGAACATCCCTCCGCCCGCTCCGTTCGGTGGATTACCACCAAACTGATGATAAACAGGTGTCATCGTGTTCTGCGAAACACCCCACGAATAATTCGATTGCATCGTTACCGTCGGCGGTACAACCAACGCAGTCGGCTGCCCCGTTCGCATCCAGTAATAACCACCATGCCAAGGCCGCTGATTCGCTTGCGTCCTCGCCCAGTAATCACCCCACGACGAATGCCATACCCATCCAGCATTCGATCCAAAACCATTCGCGTTCGCACCACTTGCTGCCAAGTTCCCATAGTTGAGCATGTGACCTTGAACAGCCCCGCCAATCGCATGCACGGTCGAACCGACATGCGACACCGCACCCTGTACGTGCGCTCCTGCACCGTGAACAATCGCTCCATGCGAATGTCCCGTTGCTACTTGCCCATTGCTGCACTGATTGCAAGGCTGCTGTGCCTGTGCACTCGCACAAGTCAGAACCACCGCAACAGCAGCACTACCACTCATCAATCGTCGAATCATAAAGGTCTCGCAAAAAATGTTTTTCAAGCCCCAGCTACTCCTCATCCCTGAAAAGCGCTCGAACACTCTTTCCGATACCCGGGATCCGACCCTGGCAATAGTGTCGCTAACCGCAATCCCCTATCCGATATCCGCTACTGATGCGGTAACTGAATCGACTTGTGGAGCCAATGCACAGCACTGCGCGCAGGTGGTGCATAATACTTCGCAGAAGTACGATTCAACCCGCGACCACCGTCGTAATACGAGTGGTAACGATCATGATGCTGGTACAAGTATTGATGCGGATAAAATGGCTGATACGTGTAATACGTATGCCCCACATTCCCAGGCACGCCAATCGGGGAAATGTACATTCCAGCCGTCGCCTGATTCGCATTCCCCTGCGTAAAATAATTCTCAAACAAAGGCTGAGTTCCACGACCCAAAATGTTCCCGTAAGCCACCGTGTTGCCCGGATGCGTCGCCGCTGCTTGGGCCGTCATCTGATGCATCGTGCGAATCCCAGGAATTCCAACACCAGGAATTCCGACTCCCGGTACTCCTACTCCCGGTACTCCGACTCCAGCAACTGCACTGCCAGCAACTGCACTGCCAGCAACTGCACTGCCAGCAACTGCACTGCCAGCAACTGCACTGCCAGCAGCCACCCCGCCAGCTACCACTCCACTTGTTGCACCACCATGCGTGGACCCACAACTAGGGCACTGTGCAAAAGCCTCCCCCGAACCACTCCAAGAGGCGAACGCGACGCCGCCTGCTACCATCATCCGAACCATTCCTTGTAGTCGCATCCGATTCCTCTCCTATTGCATTGAGACGATCTCAACGAACCCACTGCGATCCCTTCGCAGCTACAAATCTCAGAGTCGTCCTCGCTTTGCTCGGCATTCCGCCGGGAAACCAACAAGCCAAAACCAGGGGAGTGCAAGCAATTCTCAAGCACCCCCTATCAAACAAACCTTTCGCATGGATCATTCCGAAAATCAGCCCACCCAACCTACAACTCCCCAAGCTTCCCTAGTCGTCAAACTCTACCAATCCGGTATCATAATCGACCACTGGATCCCCCCCTTACAAACTTGCGATCCAGACAGATCGACACCACGGATTGACTCCACAACTACCATCACCCAAATACCCTCGCTGATGAGCAACCCACCGACGAAATCCCGACGCGCCACCGCCGAATCGATGGCCACCAAACAACGCGATGTATCGGTCAGCGAATTCTTCGCCAAAAATCGACACCTCCTCGGCTTTGATAATCCTCGCAAAGCCCTCCTGACCACCGTCAAAGAAGCTGTCGATAACTCCCTCGATGCATGCGAAGAAGCCGGAATACTACCCGAAGTCTGGGTCCGTATCGATCAAACGCAACCCGGCCGATTCCGCGTCGCCGTACAAGACAACGGCCCAGGTATCGTCAAAAAACAAATCCCAAACATCTTCGGAAAACTCCTCTACGGAAGCAAATTCCACCGACTACGCATGAGCCGTGGACAACAAGGGATCGGAATCAGCGCTGCAGGCATGAACGGAATGCTCACCACCGGCCGCCCCATGCAAATCCTCTCGAAAACCTCCAAACGCTCACCTGTCCACTACTTCCTCCTCCAAGTCGATACCAAAAAGAACCAACCCGAAATCATCAACGGCAAAGGAGAAGGTATCGATATCCCTTCCGGCGAAAAAGGACTCGCCTACATGCGGGATAACGACATCATCTGGGATTCTCACTACCCAACACCTCCCCCAGAAAAAATCGATACATCACCCCCCACAACCGATTCGAGTTCCGAAGAACCGAATGCCAACGAAAAACCAACCAACACGAAAAGCCGCTCCAAAAAAATAAAAACAGAAACGGCACTCCCCGAATTCAAAGCCGGCGCAGAAGTCGAATCAGGGACCCGCGTGACCATCGAACTTACCGGTGTGTACAAACGAAGCCGTGGCAGCGTCGATGAATACCTCGAACAAACTGCCATCGCCAACCCTCACGTCACCATCCATTGGCATAGCCCCGACGGCGAACAACGTACCATCCACCGCTCCACCACCGAACTTCCCCGAGAAGCCAAAGAAATTAAACCCCACCCCTACGGAGTCGAACTCGGTCGACTCATCACCATGCTCGGTAGCGATAAATCCGCCACCGTCACCTCCTTCCTCACCAGCTCCTTCTCCTGCGTCACCCCCGCAGTCGCTCGAAAAGTCTGCGAAATCGCCAAGATCTCCACCCGTGCAAGCGCAATCAAAGTCGGACAAACCGAAGCCGAACGTCTCTACAACGCTCTGCAAGAAACCAAAATCCGACCTCCTTCGACCGACTGCATCGTTCCCATCGGTAGCGAACTCCTCTACAAAGGCCTCAAAGCCATCGTCCCCGGCGAATTCCACGATGCTGTCACCCGCCCCCCCTCCGTCCAACGCGGATCACCCTTCCAAATCGAAGTCGCCCTCGCTTACGGTGGCAGCACCGCAACCCAAAAAGTAACCCGCGATGAACTCGTCGAACTCATCCAACAATCCGACGCGAAAACACTTCGCAAATTCCTGCTCGATACCTTCCACGGTATCGGACCCGATGCCGCTGAACGCATCATCAACGAAACAAAACTACCTACCCGCTGCAGCCCCCAAAAACTCAATAAGTCCCAACTAGACACCCTCCATAGCGTCCTCAGAGAAATCAACATCTCCGAAGGTCAAAGCATGCAGATCTTCCGGTTCGCAAACCGCGTTCCACTCCAGTACCAACAAGGTGCTTGCGCAATCACACAAGCCGTCCTGAATACCAACTGGAGACCCTACGGACTCTCCCAATCCAAAGGCGCTCTCCCCGCAGGCCCGATCACCCTCATCGTCCACGTCGCTAGCGTCTGGGTCCCCTTCACCAGCGAATCCAAAGAAGCTATCGCAAATACCCCCGAAATCGAAAAAGAACTACGACTCGGTATCCAAGCGATCGGACGCTCCCTCGCAACCTTCCTAAGAAAACGACAAGCAATCGCAGCTCAAGGAAACCGCAGAAACGTCTTCCTCCGCTACCTCAAAGAAGTCGCTACAGCCGTCGCATCCATCCAAAAATCAGAACCCGAACCCATCTACGACGACTTGCTCTTCGTCGCCAAAAAGAAAACCGCCGTCGCCGACGTCAAACTCGATGAGTTCGGAAAAGCCATCGAACAAGAATCAACAGAAACCACAAATGACTTCGAATAAACAATCCCGCTCACACTAACCCACGAGCATGAAAATATTGCTTCAGGAACGTGAGCAAGAAAATCGTGAGCAAGAAAATCAGGTCAAGAACATGTTGCTGGCGTGAAAACGCATTCCTGAATACTGTCGTTCCTGAATACTGTCGTTCCTGAATATTGTTGGAGGTGGAGCAAGCCTGCAGTGGAGCAAGCCTGCATAAGTAATCTCCAACACCTTGCAGCAACACAAACCTGCAATCGCAGCTCAAGCGATTACGCATGAACCGCTCGCAGGCTCGCGCCACTGCAACTCAAAACTCACACGTCTTTCTACCTATCTTCTTGCCTTCATCTTCTTGCCTATCTTCCGCCTACTGCTCCATCACGTCCGCTTCGCGCGACTTCGCAACTTCCGTGACCTCATCCTCGTATTTCTTCGTCAATTCCTGGACCTCTTCTTTTGCACCATCGCGATCGTCTTCACTGATCGTCTTATCTTTCTCCGCCGTCTCAATCGCCTTGTTGGCATCGCGCCGAACGTTGCGAATCGAAATCTTTGCCTCTTCCGCCAATTCCTTGATGCGCGCCACCAACTTCTTGCGCGTATCCGTGCTCAAGGGTGGAATATTGATCCGAATAATCCGCCCATCACTTTGAGGATTCAGCCCCAACTCACTCGCAACAATCGCCTTCTCAATGTCCTTGATGATCGACGTATCGAACGGACGAATCACCAACTGCTGCGGTTCAGGCGCAGCAACGCTCGCCAATTGCTTCAACGGAGCCTGGGAGCCATAAGCCGTCACACGGACGGAATCCAATAATCCCGGGGCAGCACGACCAGTGCGAATCCCCGCCAAATTCGACTTCAAATGCTGCAAAGCCTTATCCATTCGCTCTTCAGCATCCAACAGAATATCTTCGACCGCCATTTGTTTTCTCCAATGTTGCTCGTGAAGCTTTCAACGTGACTTAGTTTGTTGATTCTTAATTAGCATTGATCACAATGCGCTCGCCAGACTCGGAACGTGGCGAAATCCTCGTGCCCACCTTCTGACCACTGACCGCTTTGACGATGTTTCCAGTCTTCTTGAAGTTAAAGACCAAAATCGGTAGCTTGTGCGTGCGGCACTGCGCAATGGCCGTCGAATCCATCACCTTGAGATTCTTCTCCATCACCGTATCG
>JBIJCS010000102.1:0-11074 GCA_044344575.1 Pirellula sp.
TATTGCAGGCTTTAGTCGTATCGCCTGATCGATCTGACGGTTACTGCCGTGTGGATAAGCACCAATTTGAATCAGCTCACGATGCTCGTCATAGATCGCTAACCACTTCCGCAACTCATTCACCAATGCAATCTGATCATGAGAAGTAAGGTGCTCCTGCAACCGACTCAAACTTCTCAATACATCAATCGCCGGATAATGCCCGTGATTCGCCAAAGACTTCGAAAGGGTGATGTGCCCGTCAACAAAACTGCGAACTGCATCACTGATAGGCTCATTGTGATCGTCCCCCTCAACCAAAACCGTATAAATGGCAGTAATGGAACCACGCTGCGCATTGCCGGATCTCTCCACCAACTGCGAAATGGCTGAAAATACACTGGTTGGGTACCCCCGCGTCGTAGGTGCCTCACCCGACGCTAACCCAATCTCACGCTGTGCTGTTGCAAACCTCGTCAATGAATCCATCAGCAATAAAACCGACTTGCCTTGATCTCTCAAAGACTCCGCAATGGCTGTTGCCGTCTTTGCAGCCAAAATGCGTTTGGCTGCCGTTTGGTCACTCGTTGCTACAACTGTTGTCGATTTCTTGCGCCCCGCCTCTCCAAGATCGTTCTCTAAAAATTCGCGTACCTCTCGGCCACGCTCGCCGATCAAGCCGATAACCACATGATCGGCTTGCGTTCCCCTCGCTAGCATCCCCAACAAAGTACTCTTACCAACCCCTGCAGCAGCAAACACTCCAACCCGCTGCCCCTGACCTATCGTCAATAACGTATCAATGCTACGAATCCCTGTCTGCAACGGATTTCGAATCGGTACTCGTGAGAGCGGTGCTAAAGCAGGTGCATCGACAGGTACCCTATAGCCAGCCGTTCTCAAACGCCCCCCTTCAAGTGGTAAACCAGTTGCATCCAACACTTGACCACACAAATCCGATGTCATCCGAATCGTCCGCGCTGATTGCTTGAGCTCGATGCGATCCCCAGCACGAACGCCTTCAAGGGGATCTAGCGGAGCAATAATCGTTTGCTGATGATCAAATCCAATCACCTCACCCTCAAGCGGATCAAGCCCCTGACGGTGGATTTGCGTGACCGCTCCGATGGGAAGCGGCAGCCCCTGAGCCGTAATTACCCCACCATGCAACGAACATACCTGACCCGAAACACTAAACGGTAATAATCGCTGAAGTGGCTGATTCCATTGCGCACTTTGCGGCAACTTTGGAAAACGAACCGCAATCCGTTGCTTTAAACTCGCAACATCAAATGCGTTCTCGCCTTGAACTTCAGTATTGGCTTGACAAGCGATGTTTCGGTTCATGAAGGATCGTGTATGTCTATGTCGTTAGGATGGTGTTTCGCTTTCAAGCGACAAAATGAATTAAGCCAATTCTTGCTGCAGTCGGTCAAGCTGTGTCTTTAGAGAACGATCCAACGTCGTTTCAGGAGTCTCCAAAACAACTGATCCAACGGAAAAAGCTGGGTCTTCAACAACCTGAAACTCTACACCAGGAGAAAGCCGAGCAATCAATTCCGGTAACGCTTCAGCCAGTTGCATCGCGTCTTGCGTACTTAGCTTGATGACGATCCGTCGCTGCCCCTGAACCAATCGCACCATCTCCTCGATCCAAGTCAACAATATCGTTGGGTCGCTCTCAATTTGACGCACTAACAACTTCTCCGCTATTTTTATCGCTAACGAAACGGTCTCGTGCTGCCAATTACGTAACCAATCCTCCGTTGCCAACTCGAGCGCTTCACAAAGCGTATCGACCCGCGTCAAAACCTCCTGCACCCGCTCCCTCGCAATCTGATCCGCCTGCTGACGAGCTAACCGATCAATGATCGCTTGCCCCTCTTCAATGGCTTGCTGCTTGGTCGTCTCCCGCATTGCTTCGCATTCTCTTTGGCATTGCTCAAGAATCGAACGAGCTTGCTGCCGAACACTCTCTAAACTCCCACTGTCGCTAGCCCCTAAAACCGACTCCTCGGAACGAACTTGTGATCCCGATGCAACAACGCGCATTCGTGAATCGCCCGAAACTTGTGGAACAATCCCCTGTGATTCTACCGGTCCGACCTCATGGACGGCAGCCCCATCAACAGCAACAGGCTTCGCGAATTTCGCAAGTAGCGATTTGGGTTTAAGAATGGATGCCATTTCGCCTGTACACCTTCCAAAAAATAACCTACGCGGAAACGCGACTGTCCAACGCGTGCTTGCTCGTTTCAACCGTCTGAATTTTGCTCATCGTTTGATTGATCTGTGCTGCAATTCCTCGCCATTCCTCATCCGAAGGCTGGCGATGACTAACCAACTCACGACGCAGCTTCGGCAGCAACTTTGGTGCTGTTAACTGTTCGATTCGATGTCGCATTTGCTTTCCAGCACCCGCCAAAAAACTTAATACCACCCTCGGCTCATGCTGATACAAAACCCACAAAAGATCCACATCGTGCAATTGAAGTAAATCGTTTATCAACTCGCCGCGAGTAGGCTTGCGATCAATCGGAATCACAAAAGGCCTCGCACCGATCGCTTGCGAATTTACATCAGGGGACGAACTGATCGCTGCTACCGAGACTCCAGACGTCCCCACCGGCGACTCCATCGGTATCACCGCAGGGCGAGATTCTCCCACCCGCCCCGAAACAACAGCCCCACCGAGAATACTCATCGAACCACTCGATTCGCCGTGCTTACCCCGCATCGATTCAGGATCACCACTAAACTCACCTGTACCGCTCGATGCGGAAATACGATTCGCCCCCGCTACACTGTGCGAATCTGGATCCCCCAAAGCCTTAAGCAATTCGCGAACCTTTTTATCTTCCTCCCGCTCGATCGCCTCGCGACCAATCTGATTGCTCAACTCTGAACGCCACTGCAAAAGTACAACCGAAGCCGCTTCAGGGTTAGCTGCATGAAGGCCCTGTACCGATTTCAAACACTTGCGTGCATAAGAAACAGGAAGCGATTGCACGATTCTTGTACCGGTCTCAAGCGGTAATTGCTTGAGGATCATCGCGGCTACCATCGGTCGAAGCATCGCGAGACTACTGGCAAGCTGCTCCGACGTATAAGCCTCTAACCAATGAAAGTCTTCAACGTCTCCTTCCAACGAACTGGGCACCGACTGCCCAGAATGACTTCCCATTCGAGTCCCAACAGTTGCAAAACCTCCGGCATCCAGCGGAAAAACTGGTTCCACCACGGAGGAACTCCCTTTAGCTTCACCCTGAACTGCCTCGGATCTAATCCGATCGATTTCTTTTGAAATCTTCGACTGAATCTGTTCTGGAAAGTGAGCAAGTAATCGCTGCGCAGACTCTCCATCCATCTGATGCATAGCCGCTGCAACTTGTCGGATGCGATGAAGTTCAGATTCTGCCATAGTCTCAGATTCTGCCATAGTCAAGGAATACGAGTTAGTTGCAATGGAATAGGTGCCACTTGGTTCGTCCCACACCACAAGCGTTTGGAAGGCTCGCTCGGAAACACTTGGGGGAGATAGCAAATGGCGAACCTAGAACGCTAGGTCGAATTCGATTGGTGACGAGCACCCTGCCATCGCTAGCAAACCCAAATTGGGATTGCATCCTGGAGAAAATAATTGGTATGCAAACAGTCGAGAGATCCTCCATTTCCAACCACTGAGCACCTTATGATTACTTTGGATCCATGAGCTCCATCTGCACTGGCCCAGTCAACCCATTGAAGCTATTGGCCACAAAATCCTCCGGTCGCACTCGCCTAGGAGATGCCATTGCGCGCGCAAGTCGCTCACCGGAGCACAGCTGGCTCGCACTAGCCGCAGTATCTGTTTTGCTCTGTGGATGCCCTAAGAGCCAACCCTACCTCGTTTCTCCCAACTCACCCATCCTCAAACCTTTTACGCCTGGCGGCCCCGTGTCCGTCGCACCACCTCCAGCGACTCAACCCACAGCTCCCCCTTCAACCGCAGCTTTTCCCCCCAACGGAATCCCTAATGGGGCCGCCGATGGTAGCCTTGCCAACCTGTCGAAATCAATCGCGGCCGACGGGACAAATGCACTGGCTAACGCTGCACAAATCACAGAACTTGAGCGAAGAGCTCGCGTGCTCGATGAGAATAACCGCCAACTGTACAACCAACTCGCACAAGCCCAACAGCAAACCCAAACACAACGTGAACGCGCTGACTTAATGCAACGTCAACTCGGAGACCTTTCAACTCAACTGCAACAAGCTCGCTTGGCACTCGCTGCACCAAACAAAGCACCATCCCCCAACTCAGGAAGCAGTTTGGCGAATTCACCGCCTGGGGGCTCTCCCTCTCCGCCGGTTCGCAGCAATGCACGACTGACTGCAAACACAAGTAGTGGCACTGGCGGAAGAACCGCAGGCTCGGAAATCCAAATCGTCGCGGCATTGCGTGGCCTCGGCTACCCTTTGGATACCGATGGGACTTCCCTTCGCCTTCGCGTTCCCGCAGACCAGCTTTTCCAACCAGGCTCCGCACAATGGACCAGCAGTGCAGGCGGCTTGCTGGATAGAATTGCCGAAGCATTACAAACAGGTGGCTCTTCCGCCCGAATCTCGATCGAAAGCCACACCGATACTGTCGCGAAATCCGCTCCGGATTTCTCACCAGAGCTTTTGGCACTCCAAGCTTCCGTACAAGGTCAACAGTCATCCCCTTCATCCTCCGACTCTGTTGCACTCGAGGCGAAAAGATTGACAGAAGCCCAGGCCAACGCCATCGAATACTACTGGCGTCAGCGTGGCGCATTTGCCCCGGGACAATTAACGGCGAGGGCCGCTGGTGCTTCACAACCAATCATGGAGAACCAAACACCCGCAGGACGCGCTACCAATCGTCGTGTAGAATTCACCCTCTACGGTTTTCGGTAACCAAGCACGCTACGATTTCAATCAAACACCCACTAAATTTTGCATGAACCCTCCGCTGTACGATTTGGTTTCCATCGGCGAAACCATGCTACGCTTGTCCCCCAAGCCTCCTCTGCGACTCGAACAGTCTAGCGAACTGGAAACTCATCTCGGTGGTAGTGAGTCCAATACACTCGTAGGACTCGCTCGCCTTGGTCTAAAAACAGCTTGGATCTCTCGACTTCCGAACCATGTGATTGGACAGCAAGTCGCACGGGGTATTGCCATGCATGGGGTCGACACACAACACATCGTGTGGACCGATCGCGATCGACTTGGACTTTATTTTTACGAACCCGGCTCGGGCTCGCGACCTGGAGAAGTGATCTACGACCGCCGTGATTCGGCATTCGCAAACTTTAAGTCTGCAGACCTTCCACTCGCTCCACTGCGATCTACACGTTGGTTTCACGCAACCGGAATCTCACTGGCCCTCGGACCAGACTCCAGGGAGATGATGCTCGCAGCACGCGAAGTCGCAACAAACTCCGGAGCGAAGGTGAGCTTTGACTTCAACTATCGTGCAAAACTGTGGGAGATGACCTCTGCTAGGGAGCATACCCTTTCCTGGGTGAAAAATTCTGACATTGTCTTCTTCGCAAAACGCGATGCAACCGCTTGGCTACAATGCGATCCAGAATGTGACAATCAACGAGTCGCGCAATCCCTCTGCGATCGGAGAGATGGCAAACCAACCGTGATCACACTTGGAGCCGCAGGAGCAATCGTGGCAACCTCTGGAACTTGCATTCACGTTCCAACAATCAGCGTCGATGTTAGTGGACAATTCAATGTCGGACGACTCGGTGGAGGGGACGCTTTCTCCGCCGGCGTCCTGTACGGGACTCTCCAAAACTGGCCGATCGAAGAAGCCTTGCGATGGGGAAACGCAATGGCAGGAATCAAATACAGCATTCCCGGAGATCTACCGATTATTCATCGTCGAGAAGTTGCAAAATACGTTGAACAGCTAACCCTTGTAACAGCCTCTGGAACATTAAAACACTCGCTGAATTCAGGCGTGAACCGCTAAACCTCACCGGGAGATTCCCAACCCGTAACCAGATCCATCAGACGATCCGCACTAGTGAATACGGATGCTTGCCACCCAGCCGCGATCGCACCTTCGACATTCTCAATCCGATCGTCAGTGAAAAAAATATCCACTGGCGCCACACCCGCTAATTCTGTAGCAACTCCATAGATCTCCGGCTCAGGTTTCATCCGCTGCACTTCGTAGGATAAAACAATCGGATCAAACCAACCTAATACTTGCGGATACCGCATCCTCAAAATCCACTCCCAATGCGCTTCACAAGTATTCGACAACAATCCCATCGGGATTTGCATCCGCCTGATTTTCTCTAATACAGGCAAAATATTCGCATTGGGAACGAAGATATCCGACGCCGCCTCTTTCAGCGCATCGACACAAAGAGGCCGTCCAAATTGCTCCTCCAAAATAGCGACGAACTCGCGAGTCGATCGTTCTCCTCGCTCGTAGCCATTTTGCAGTTGCGAATCGAACACAGTTCGCCGAATCACGTCAGGATCCACTCCGATAACCTTCGCCATCGAACGCGCCGCGAGACTATGGTCGAAAAATAGCAGCACATTCCCTAAATCGAAGTAGACGAACTTGGGTTTGTGAATCACGCCAGCCAAACCTTCACCATGGGCAACAAAATTCGAAGCCATTAAATCAATGCACTCGCAAAAGTCTCTTTCAAGGCAGCAAGCCCACGTTGAGCGTCTTTCCCTTCGATAACCACGTTGACACGTAGCTCACTCGTGTTGGTCATCAACACATTGATACCCACATCTGCAAGTGCCTTGAATAACGCAATCGCAACACTCGTATGGCTTCTAAGCCCAATACCGCTTACGGACAACTTGGAGATGTTCGCTGCGCTGGTAATTCTGCGAACTCCGTATCCGGCTTTCTTGTTGAGTACGTCTAAACATCGGTCCATCTGCTCGTTCGGAACGGTGAAACTGATCGATGTCGCTCCCTCATGTCCATCACAACTCTGCACGATCATATCGACAACCGCACCTGCCGCAGCGATCTCTCGAAAAACTTGCTCTGCCAACCCAGGAGTGTCTGGAACCCCGCTTAACGTGATACGAGCTTGATGGTCAAGCAACGAGATATCCAGAAGTGTTAACTGCTCTAAATTAGCCGAACGGAGTCGTTCAACAACCGCATCAGGACTCTCTTTTTGCAATTGAGATTGCCCGATAAGCCATTCATTCGCATCCGCTGGTTTCTTGTCAAGCTCGAATGCGCTGTGCACAGCGCGCAGAGCCTGAGTTCCCATCGATCGTTGCACGAGACAACTGATTTTGATCTCGCTCGTGGTGATCATCTGAATGTTAATACCCGCAGACGCCAAAGCTGCAAACATCTTTTCCGCAACGCCTGATTGCTCTGCCATCCCCAATCCTACCACGGAAACCTTCGCCACTGCATCATCGATCGTCACACCAGAAGCTTGCACCAGTGGCATAGCCTCCTGAATCGCACGCTGTGCGTCACGCAATTCATCACTTGGGACCGTGAACGAAATATCTGCTCGGTTGTCCATTCCAATGTTTTGAACAATCATGTCGACGGTAATCTTTCGATCCGCCAGCCGCTTGAAGATCTCGTAACTCATCCCAGGTGAATCCAAGACTCCCTTGATCGTCAAGCGCGCTTCGTCGAGCGTCAGCGCCGCACCACAGACGGGAACAGATGACGATTCAGGAATGCTCACAATCATCGATCCAGGAGCGTCCGAAAAACTGCTTCTTACTCGAATCGGCACGTGAAACTTTTTTGCAAACTCGATCGATCGATTATGCATGACACCAGCCCCCAAACTGGCTAACTCAAGCATCTCGTCGTAGCTAATAAGCCCCATCTGACGGGCTTCCGGCAACAGCCGAGGATCCGTGGTGTAAACGCCATCGACATCTGTATAGATTTCACAAGCGTCCGCACCGAGAACTGCAGCAAGTGCAACAGCGGTAGTGTCGCTTCCACCCCGCCCTAATGTGGTGATATTGAAGTCATCGTCGATCCCTTGAAAACCAGCGGCAATGACAATATTGCCTTCGTCCAACAACCGTCGTATCCGATCAGTCGAAATCGTCTTGATGCGAGCCTTGGTATAAGAACTGTCCGTTCGAATCCCCATCTGCGCACCAGTCAACGAGACTGCTTTTTTGTCAAACTTGTGAATCGCCATCGCCATCAACGCAACGCTGACCTGCTCCCCCGTACTCAAAAGCATATCCATCTCACGCGCAGGTGGCTCAGCATTCACTTGCCGCGCTAACTCAATCAAATGATCCGTCTGATGCCCCATCGCACTGACAACCACGACCACCTGGTTCCCCTCGTTCTGCGCCCGTATCGCCTTCCTCGCTGCGGCTTGAATCTTTTCTGGAGTCGCGACGCTAGTACCACCAAATTTTTGGACAATCAGAGGCATAATGCACACTTCAAGGAAGGAAAAACACTACTCGGTTCGCTGGACAATCACGCAGAAATCTTATCGATTTCCGCCGTTTTGAGAATGCAAGAATCCACTTGCATCCCTGAAGTGATCCCCCCGGAGCCGAAAAAGACGATTCTACTTGTGAGATTGAACAGCTACAGTACAAAAAATCACCTACCGAATTGTGCGAGGCATCTTCGGTGGCTCCGCAAGATAATTGTTTTTGATGGACGAATCCGCTCCCGTCGACCCATTCCAAACGGCGTCACTCCCCCCCTGAACCGGAGTTGTCGCATTGGCCAGTCGCAAAAAATCTTCATTCAAACGCGTCTGCCAATAACTCACCTGCTTGGTGCCGGCTTGCATTTCAGGAATCCGACCAATCGCCATCCTAGCCTGGACAAGATCCGCACACCGCACCTGTGCCTCAACTACCGCAAGCTGCTTCTCCCACTCCTCAGCAGGTAGCCTCTCCGAACACTTCGCGAGTAACTCCGAAGCTTCACGCGCGCGATTCAAATCTGCATACACCAAACCACGCAAAAGCAAATGGTCTGGAGAATCCACAACAGCTACATGCAAATCGGCCATGTGATCCAGTGTTGCCAATGCTCGCTCCGGCCTGCCCGTCGTCCGATAAATCTCTGCAATCGCAAATTGCACTTTCGGAAAGTCACTGCGGAGTATCAACGCATGATGATAACACTCCAAAGCACTCGACCAATCGGCTTGCTTTGCATGAACATCTCCCAGCAATGCCCAAGCATTCGCATGCCCTCGATTCGCAGATAGTACATCCAGCGAGAGTTGTTTTGCTTGCTCCTGATTACCAATTTCTAAATGCATCTCCCCAAGTTGTACCGCATAGTCAGGGTTGCGACCTGAAAGCCGATACGCCTCAGCCATATGCTCAATGGCCTTGTTCTTGTTCCCTTGCTTCCATAACGTATTCGCATACCCCCAGTGAGCTCGCTCGTCATACGGGGATTGTGTCAACGCCTGCGTGAACAACAACTCCGCATCTTGAATGCGATCCCTTTGATAAGCCTCCGTACCACGCAGTGATAACTGCCTCGCGGACACCAACGATTGGTTGCGTTGGCCACGATCAAGTATCCGACAACCAACACTCAGAGGATTACTAACCAAGAGAACCAGCGTCACCCGCAATCCGACCCCACCTAGCACTGCACGAGCGTCCACCCATCGACTCGAAATATTCTGCTTGGCTATCGTTCGATGCATAGAAATCGCATTCGCGAATCAATACCTTAAATTCAAAGCGAATACGCATCGCTCTATCGCTATTCCTAACAAATCCACCCAACATAGTGCAACTGAAAATGGGTAAGAATCAAATTCTACTTCCAAACCGCTTCCTCTCCCGAATAAACGCCAAATGACAACTCAGGGGGATTAGGTAACACAGGAAGCATAGCGTAAGTAGCTACACTCTCCCGCCCAACAAACATCACACAATAATCTCACCCCCACAATGTCGATACCAGTCAAGCGCAAAGCATGAAGTCTCCCGAGGTTCGACATGCCAGTCTTCGATTTAACCATTCCCCAGAAACGACCATTGGATCTCATGGTCAAAACCTTTCGCGCAAGCTGCCTTTGGTGCGTTGCTCTTCCCGCTACATTCAACGCACCACTCCTCTGCCAAGATCACGATGACTCACCCACCGGTAAATTGAAACCAACCGCTTCGGTCGCTCAATGCTATCGCGAAGGATCCGAGGCCTTCCGTAATGGTCAATGGCAAGCTGCAAAAGACGCATTAACCCAAGTCGTAGCACTCGCCCCCGAAACTTTGCTAGCATCCGAAGCGGCGTTCTTCTCAGTTCTAGCCAGCGTCCGCCAAGGCGACAAGAACTGGAATCAGCAACTGCAAAATTGGAGATGCCAAACCCAAGCTACCATTTTTAATGCTACCGTTTCGACTACGACAGATTTCACAATTCAGACTGAAGAACCCAAAGCCTTCGAAACAATCAATCCATCAACACCTGAGAATGCTCAGAAACAGGCGAACCAAAAAACCGTCCAAAACGCTGTGGCTCGCTTGGAAAAATGGCTTGCGGAATCTTACCGAGAAGAAGCCATCGAACTGATGCGTGAAGGACAATGGAGATGGGCCCTACGTGCTCTGCAAGCACGTCCAACGGTTCCTGAAAAACCTCTCAATAACGAAATAGAACTGTGGGCACTGCGCAACGAACTCGAATGCCAAGTCCACTTGCAAGAATGGGACGGAGCCGAAAACACTCTCCACGTTTTGGAAGAAGCAATCTCTACCTATCTTGCCCAACCGGAACCTCCCGCTTGGATTCCCCAAGTCCTCCTTCGACGCAGCGAAATTGCCATCGTGCGAGGTGATTGGAAACTGGCAGAATCAACCGTTTGTGACATTCGTGCGCATTTTCCCAAATGCAACGAGCGTGGATACGTCGATTATGTCTTTGCTCGTTGTTTGGTTTTCAACGCAAAGTTCGACGAAGCACGCCAAGTGTTCGAGTCGATTGCCCACCAGAAGCCAACTCCTCCCGCAGAGTTGCTGGCTAAGGTTTGGTGGGCTACCGCAGAATCCTACGTAATGCAACGTAGGTTTCACGAAGCTTGCGTTGGTTACGAAAATGTGTTGAGTC
>JBIJCS010000103.1:0-11069 GCA_044344575.1 Pirellula sp.
ACAATTTGTGCGTACTTGGAGAGGTATTCAACGGTTTCGGCGATCATGTCGATATTTTCTTGGAGGCTAACGCCGAGTACTTCGGTGGCATGAAAGTCCCAGGATTTTCCGACGATGGTGATAACGGGGGTATTTGCGGCCAGGAGGGCAGCGATGCCGGGATCATCGGCAGCTTTCATGCCACGGCGTCTGGTCATGCCGAACGCGCTTAGCAGGCTAGAGCCGAGTTGAAGCTGTTTGGCTTTTTGGAAGAACATAGCGTCCTTCTCGTTGGAGAGGGGGTATCCTCCCTCGATCATATCGACGCCGATTTCAGCGAGTCTGCTTGCGATATTGAGTTTGTCTTGTAGGGACAAGCTAACTCCTTCACCTTGGGTGCCATCGCGGAGAGTGGTGTCGTAGATATGGAGGGATCGTTTCGCGTTCATAGGATGGTGTGAAGGGATGGAATGGAGGCAACAAAAAACCCCTGAAGCGGTAGGCTTCAGGGGTTCGGTATGCGTTTCGCTAAGTGGACAGACGAAGACGATTCCCCAAGGCCTACCGGCGCTCGGGGCTAATAATCTCGCGGGTGGATGGTGATATCGTCATGGTTTCTTGCATCTGTAGGTCACTTCGTGGGAGTATTGTTGTTCCAAAGGGTGGTAGTTGTCAACGGATTTCGGGCTGAATCTTGGCTTCTAGAGATCGGTTCGGGCCTGAATATCGCGGAGCATTTTGGCAATATCGACTTTTTTGATGTTTGGTTGGAGTCTGGGGTGGACGAAGACTCGGACCCGTTTGACCATTTCGTCGAATTGGCGGGTGGCGAGGGATTGAACGACGGGAGAGAGTTCAAAGAGGTCGCGAAACTGGCCTGATTTTTGTCGCACTCGCAGATCGAATTGGACTTCGCATGAAACGGGAGGGGCGTCGATAAGAATGTCGTGTGGATCGAGTTGGACGGAGAGTTCTCTTTGGATCCACCGGCTGAGTTCACGGGAGAGTTTCACGAGTTGGGGGTAGTGTAGTTTAGAGATAGCGCGATGGAGTTCAGGTTCACAGAAGGAGTCGAATTGAGCGACTCGTTTGTAGAGTGATCGGGTTGGTCCGAAGAGGCCTTCGACGCAGGGTTGTGTTGGAGTGTTTTTTGAGTGGGCGAGCAGCGAGTGTTTAAAGGAGCTGTCGTCCATATCTAGCCAAGAACGAGTTAAATCTGTTTGATCGCGGAGTACGAAGACAGCGCGTTGTAGCATTGCCGTAGCGCTGCGTACAGCATGATGCCAATAGACTTCGCTGAACATGACATATCTGGCGAACACCATCATTTCGGCGGCAGTGCGTCCTTTTTCCGAGATAGCAAGTCGATTGCGGGGGGTGTCGATGCATAGGGACTGGATCAACCGATTGCGATCGAAGTTTCTTCCGTAGGGAACACCCGCGTGCAGAGAGTCTCGTTCGAGATAATCGAGTTTATCGATGTCGATTGGTCCGCTGAGGATCGATTGGAGAATGCAGAGGTGTGATTCTGGAGATGGGGAGGGAGTGGGGTGGAGGAATTCTGCGACCTCGAGCGGCTCGAGGTCCCAATCGGATTTGAGCAAGTCAGCGACTACGGGTAGTTCTAACATACGTTGGGCGAGTATTTCGTGCCTTGGGCAGCCGACCAAGTCGAGGTCTTCGAGGAGGTGGCAGAAGGGCCAGTGTCCTAGATCATGAAACAGAGCGGCCACGAGGAGCAGCGAAGCGTATCGATCGCCGAAGGCCATCGGTTGGTTAGGATCGTTTGCGAGTTGTTTTAGGACTTCGAGGGCATTTCGGTAGACACCGAGGGAATGCTCGAAGCGGGAGTGTGTTGCGCCGGGGTAGATCAGGGAAACGAGCCCGAGTTGGGTAACGCCAGCGAGTCGGCGGAAGGGAGGGGTATCGATCAGTCGCCGAATGCGCGGGGTGATGGGGACATCGAGTTCCGGGGAGATCCGAATCATGGAGCTTGTGGGTTGCAGTTCAGGAATCAAACCGGCAGGCTCCTGTGAGGTTTGGGTGTTTGGGGATGGGAAAGCGGGGGAAAACGTGGGATTGGGCATACCGCTCGCCAGGGAGCTAGAATACCATAGCATTGTAAAGAAAAACAACGATTCCGGGGACTTCATGACACAATCGATTTGGCCGGAGGGCCAAGCTACCGCCGAGTTGCTCGTTCACGTCAAGGATGGTGAACCGCGTGCGGTCGAAGAGTTGCTCGACCGTCATCGGGATGCATTGCGTCGCATGATTGCGATGCGATTGGATCAGCGTTTAGCGCAGCGGGTCGATGTTAGCGACATTGTTCAAGACGTGTTGATCGAAGCGAATCGACGTTTGGTGGAGTACGTCAATACTCCGACGATTCCGTTCCATCTTTGGATCCGTCAGATTGCGAAGGACAGGATCATCGACGCGCATCGTCGGCATAGGCTATCTGCGAAGCGGAGTGTGGATCGGGAGCAAGCTGCAATTGGTCCATTGTCGAACGACCAGTCGGCGATTGATTTAGCGAATCAGTTTCAGGATCAGGGTTTAACCCCGGCTGCGGCTGCGACCCAAAGGGAGCTTGCGCAACACATCGAGCGGGCGATTGGGCAGCTCAAGGATGGGGATCGCGAAGTGATTTTGATGCGACATTACGAGCAGTTGAACAATCAAGAGATTGCGCAGACATTGGGTTTGAGTGAGCCTGCGGCAAGTATGCGTTACTTGCGGGCCATTAAGCGGCTACGCGAATTGATCGAGAGCCTTCCTGATCTGCACAATGAGCTTCGCGATTAGAGGTGCGCAGCGATGAAAGATGCTTCTGCCCACAATGCGATTTCTGCGAAACCTGTAAGTGCAGGCGAACAAAGCTCAGATGCGATTGATGACGATGAGCCTTTGAGCGACGAGGAAGAGCGACTTGCTCTGTTGGTCAGCGACTTGACGGATCGCATTCAGCGGGGCGAGTCGGTGGATTTGCAAGCGGTCTGCACGCAGTACCCGCAGTTTGCCAAAGATCTGCAATCGATTTGGGGAATGGTGCTTGTAACCGATGCAGTTGGAGCGAATGAAGCGAAGTCGATTGGTTCGACTTTATTTCCATCATCCTTGGGTTCATCTGATGGGAACGCTTGGCGTCTTGCGTTGCCTTGTCAGTTCGGTGACTATCGATTGCTGGAGGAAGTTGGTCGGGGTGGGATGGGTGTGGTTTACCGCGCAGAGCAGATCAGTCTGAATCGGACGGTTGCGGTAAAGATGATTCTTAAGGATACGTTGGCTTCGGATTCCGAACGAGATCGTTTTTTCGCGGAAGCAAGAGCGACGGCGCAGTTGCAGCATCCGGGGATCGTACCGGTTTATGATGTAGGTGAAATCGATGGGCGGCCCTATTTTGCAATGCAGTACATTCAAGGCAGGACGTTGCAGGATTTGATCAATGGTGGCGGGTTGGATGAGCGGCAATCGGTCCGTATTGTTGAGTCGATCGCTAGGGCGGTTCATTTCGCGCACGAGAATGGTGTGCTACACCGTGATTTGAAGCCATCGAATATTTTGATCGATGAGGTCGGTCATGCTCGATTAACCGATTTCGGGCTTGCGAAACAAACTGACGCTGGTGAATCGTTAACTCGCACGGGCGTAGTGTTAGGTACACCGAGTTATATGAGTCCCGAGCAGGCGAGTGGGAAAATGGGGCCGATCAGTCCGGCATCCGACGTCTATAGTCTTGGGTCGGTCTTGTACCATGCGTTGACGGGGCGTCCGCCATTTGTGGCGAAGTCGACGATGGATATGTTACTCCAAGTCTTGGAGCAGGATCCTCCGAGTCCGAGATTGCTCAATCCGAAAGTTGATCGGGACTTGGAGATGATTCTGATTCGCTGTTTGCAGAAGCCACCGGATTTGAGGTATTGGTCGGCGGAGTTGTTAGCGGACGATCTGTTGGCTTATTTGCGCGATGAGCCGATCAGTGCTAGGTCGGGGCAGTTTGCTCAAGTCGTCGCGCGTTGGTTTCGGGAGACGCATCATGCACCGATTCTGGAGAATTGGGGTTTGCTGTGGATGTGGCACTCGTTGGTTTTAGTGATAGCGAGTGTACTAACCGAGGTGTTGCAGTGGAATCACGCGGATCGACTGGCATATGCGTTGCTCTGGACCTTGGGGCTGGGAGCTTGGGCTGCAGTATTCTGGGCATTGCGCCGGAGAATGGGGCCGGTAACCTTTGTTGAGCGTCAGATTGCGCATGTTTGGGGTGCTGCGATGATCGGGATCGGCGCGTTGTTTCCCGTCGAGTGGGGATTGAAGTTGGCCCCGTTGACTTTGACGCCGTTATTGGCTGTGATCACCGGCATGATGTTTATGATCAAGGCAGGGATACTTAGTGGTGCTTTTTACGTTCAGGCAGGAAGTCTATTTATTGCGTCTGCGGCAATGTTGGTATGGCCTGACGTGGCACACTTGATTTTTGGCTTGGTGGCTGGGTTATGTTTTTTTGTGCCGGGATTGAAGTATTATCGGCAGCGGAGGGTGAGGGCAGGAAGATAGAGGCAGGAAGATAGGGGCGGCGGTGTTGAATCGATGTTATTTTTGAGGTTGGAATTCTGATCTCAGTGGTTTTTCTTTTGATGCCCCCATTTTTGTGCCAATTTTTCCGAGGTTGCTTTTTGTCTCTCCCGTTTGGTTTTGGAGAATGATGGTGGTAGACATAAGGGGTGGGAAAACGCAGAGAGCCCTGATCGGATGACCAAGGCCCTCTGGGTTGTAGATTGTATAGGACTTTCGTCCTAGGCGACTTACTTGTGAGTAAAGTCGAGGTACCACAGTCCGTCATCCCATTCGAGGGAGACGCGTCTCCATCCGAGTGGAACTTGTGGGTAGGGGTAGAACGGTCCGATGTAAGGCCAAGCGGACGCGCTGTATTGCTTTGGATAGGTTACGGCAGCGTAGTTTGGATATGCTGCGTAGCTAGGCCAAGCGTAGTTTGGCATGTAGGGTTGGTCGTAGCGTGGGACGCCACCACCGTAGCTTGGGCCACCTTGCATGGGCATTGGAGCTTGTGGAGCAACAACGTTTCCGGTGTAGGTGCTAGGTGCGGCACCGCCATTGATTCCGCTTGGGGCGAATGGTCGTGGGCTTGCTCCTGTCACGCCAGAAACGGCAGGCACACCTGGTACAGCGGAGATACCTGGGACAGCTAAGTCGGGTACTCCTGGGATTTGGCCACTAGCTTGTTGAACTCGGTTGACGGTGACTTCGTCGACAACACGTTGGACTCCGGCACAGCGTTGAGCGGTACCGAGCACCATGGCTTTTTGTTCTGGAGAGGCAACATAGCCACGAACCCAGACTTCGCCGTTCATCGTGGAGACGTCGAGATCGAAACCTTTGAGTTGCCCGGCTTTCTTGGCAGCACCGAGTTTTCCGAGGATTTCGTTGGTGATTGCCGAGTCGACCGAAGCATCGGCGACAGGCACGCTACCGGCCGAGGTGTCAGCATCTTCTGCGACATCGGTTAGCAGAGCGGGTGGTTGGCTAGCCGAAGCGGGCACAACTGCGGTTGCGGCTTCGCTTGTTGCGGTGTTCGCAGCGAGCGAGACTTTACAGTCGACCGACTTGACTCCCTCGGTTTCGCGAGCGGCTGCTAAGACCTTATCGAGTTGTAGTTGGCTGGCAGCGACACCGGAAACCGACACGTTTCCGTTTTCGACAGTCAGGTCCACATCGAACCCCTTAAGGTCTACTTGAGCCTTCTTGACAGTGGCAATGATGGCATCAGCGATCTCGCGATCTCCGCCAAACGCCGTCCAGGGAGCACCGGCGGTCAGCGAGGCAATCGCCATGCCCATGAAAAATCGTCGCATGGATATCCTCCTACGATATGTTTTGCGGGAACTACGGCGCTTTGGAGCCATTCACTCAGAACCTCGGCACCTGCAAACTCGGCAGCAAGACGCTTGCAGGGGGATTTCGCGTTCGTACACCGAACTCGACCGGGACTCCATTCCCAATCGTGTCGGCTTGTACCCGTGAACGCGGCCCCCCACACTCGACCAGACTAGCTGGATTGCGAATACAAAACTATGTTTCGGCATTCGGGGGCCGGAAGCGAAAGGTTTTTACCAATTTTGACGGGCTTCGGGGGAAATCCTAATGATCCGGTCGTTACGGGGGCCTTACCGTTTACCTCATGCCTAAAGTCTGGGGAATCGTTAAACTTTGCCCGGGTTGGGTTGGTTTTTCATATTGTTCGGGGCACAAGGGGATTTTGGATGAGCATTGAGACGGAGATCCAGTTTGCATGCAAGTTGGTGAAGTTATCGAAGAAGATGATTCAGGAGGTGGTCGCTCGGATTGCTGCGGATTACGGATGGGAGGAGGGCGAGATTTCGATTGCGGTGGTGGACGATGCGGAGATTCATCGAGTGAACCGTGATTATTTGTCGCATGATTATCCGACGGACGTGATTAGTTTTGACACGACGGAGTCGGATGATTTGTTGGAGGGGGAAGTCATTGCCAGTGCACAGACGGCGGCTCGAGTCGCATCGGAGAATGGATGGAAGTCGGAGGATGAGTTATTGCTTTACATCATCCACGGCATGTTGCATGTGATTGGGTTGGATGACACGACTGCGCTTCAATCGAAGAAGATGCGGGAGGCAGAGCGCTATTATGTGCAGGAGTTCTTGGGGGACACGGCAGTTTGCAACGAGGCCCGATGATGATGTATGTCGTTGGGTGCTTGGTTAAGTTTCTGTCGAGCGTTTGGGCTTAGTTCAGATGGATACCACGCTTAGGTCTTGGATTTAGCGGCAACAATTTCGACGAGTTTTCCGCGACGCAATTCGCAGCATCGAGAGAGCTTGTTTGCGAGTTCTTGGGAGTGCGTTACGACGACAAGGATCGCGTTCTGTTCTTTGGGGACTTCTAATAAGAGATCTCCGATACGTTCCGCGTTTTCTTGATCTAGGTTTCCGGTGGGTTCATCAGCGAGCACGAGTGTTGGGTTTAGCAGCAGGGCGCGTGCAACAGCGACACGTTCGCGTTCACCGCCGGAGAGTTGGCTGGGCAGATGACTGAGACGATGAGAAAGTCCTACGCGGTCGAGGAGGGACTGCGCTCGAGTGCGGAGCGTTGGGGTAGGGCGACCGAAGGCTAGGGACGGGAGCAGGGTATTTTCCAAGACGTTCCACTGAGGTAGCAGATGATGGTCTTGGAAGATGAATCCGATATGTTGGTTTCGGAACTTGGCTTGTTCTTTTTCATTTAGGGTAAAAGGGTTTTTGCCTTCGAGTTCGACGGTTCCGGATGAGGGGGAGTCGAGGACACCGAGTATTTGTAAGAGAGTAGATTTTCCTGAGCCGCTAGGTCCTACGATTGCGAGGTTTTCGCCTCGATTGAGTTGCAGATCGAGGTGATCGAGGATCGTGAGGGATTCGTTTCGATTGGAGAACGATCGGCATAGATCGCGAACAAGTAAATCAGCCATGGTGTGCGAACCTTTCCAGCGCGAGAGGGGAGCATGGGATGGGTTAGATTTGGCAGTGGCTGAGGATTTCTTCGGGGGAAGCGAGGTATCCGACGTAGAAGGGGCCGAATTCGCCGTAGGTTGCGCTAGCTTTGTCGTACCGCATGGTATAGACGATTTCTTTGAGGAACTGTGGGTTACGGGCCCAGAGGGTCACGCCCCATTCCCAATCGTCGAGTCCGACCGAGGCGGTTACGAGTTGCGTGACTTTGCCGGCGAAGGCCATGCCGCTTTGTGCATGTTCGGCCATCATTTCGGTGCGTGAGGAGAATGGTTCGAGGAACCAATTCGCACCGACATTTCGGGACTTATTCATGGGGTAGAAGCACATTGCTGGCCAAGAGGGAAACTCTGGTGCGAGGCGTTGAGCGAGCATTACGGGGAGTCTTCTTTCGTAGGATGCAACTTTTGCTTGGAACGCTGGTGCATTGGGATCTTCGCCGCTGCGGATGAGTTTGGCCGCGTATTGTTCTTTGTTTGGGAGGTATTCGCTGACTTCGGACATGGAGACGAAGGAATAGGTTGGTACGAGGGCCTGTCCGAGTCGTGTTGCGAGGAGTCGTTGGTGGGTGCGGTCGATGCGGAGTGGATCGGGATCCATCAGGATCATGCCGAGATCTGCTTTGTGTCCTGCGATGATAAAGAGTTGCATGCGTTGGGGACGATCGTTCAGGTCGCTTACGACGTTGAGCAACTCTTGTTTGGCTTGATCGAGAGAGAGAGCATCGATGGAGTTTAGGGCTTTTCGATCCCAGGAGTAAAAGTAGTGGCTACAGTGCCAGCCTTGGACTGGGATGAGGGAGGGTTCTGGTAGTGGAGCGGATGCGGGAGGATGTGACATGTTAAGTTTGTTAAAAGAGTCGATTGTAGCCATTGAGTGCCGCGACGCGGTACGCTTCGGCCATCGTAGGGTAATTGAAGGTAGTATCGATGAAGTATTCGAGCGTATTGTTGGGGTAGGGTTGTTTCATAATGGCTTGGCCGATGTGGATGATTTCCGCTGCGTTAGGGCCGAAGCAATGGACACCGAGGATTTCTAGAGTTTCGCGGTGGAAGAGGATTTTGAGCATACCGATTGCACGGCCGGTGATTTGGGCGCGGGCGAGGCTGCGGAATTGCGAGTGACCGACTTCGTAGGGCACTTTGGCTTCGGTCAGTTCCCGTTCGGTTTTCCCGATGGAGCTAATTTCGGGGCTGGTGTAGATACCATTGGGAATATCTGTTAGTTGCAAGTCATCGGGGGCACCGAGGATATGACGGGTCGCAGCGCGGCCTTGCATGTACGCTGCGCTGGCAAGGGAGGGGAAGCCGATAACATCACCGACGGCATAGACGTTAGGGCAAGTGGTTTGGAAGCTTTGATTGACTTTAAGCAATCCGCGTGAGTCGGTGGTGATACCGATCTTTTCGAGATCGAGTTTATCTGTGTTGCCGGTTCGTCCGTTTGCCCATAGCAGAATATCGGTTTTGACTTGTTTGCCGCTTTCGAGGTACAGGATCACACCATCGTCGCGTGGTTCAATTTTGGAGTAGGTTTCGTTGTGCCGGATGATGACTCCGGACTCACGCATTTGGTAGCTGAGGGCATCGATGATTTCATCATCTAGAAACTCGAGGAGTTTTGAGCGTGTGTTGATTAGGTTGACTTTGATGGACAGGTTTCTGAACATTGACGCGTACTCGCAACCGATAACGCCGGCGCCATAGATCGTAATCGATTGAGGTTTGTAATCGAGATCGAGGATGGTGTCGCTATCGAAGACGCGGGGGTGGGAGAAGTCGACGCCGGCGGGTCTGAAGGGTCGTGAACCTGTTGCGATGATGATGTTCTCGCCACGGATTCGGGTATCTGGATTGACTTCAATGGTGTTGGCATCGATGAACTTTGCGATGCCATGAAAGACAGGTACGTTGTTTCGTTCGTAGAAACGTTGTCGCATGGAGACTTGTTTCGCGATGATTGATTTGCTGCTGGCTCGCAGTTGTCCGATCGTCGGATTGATGTTGACTCCCATTTCTTTGACGATGGGGTTGTTCATAGCTTCCATCATCGAGTAGATGGAGAATCGGAGTGCTTTGCTAGGGATGGTACCCCAGTGTGTGCAACCGCCACCGATTTCTTTGTAGGCTTCGATGACGGCGGTATTCTTACCACCTTTTGCGGCTTGCATTGCCGCGCCTTCACCTCCGGGACCGGTACCGATGACAACGACATCAAATTTGTGTTCTTGCATGGTTTTCATCCGTAGAGTTTGTTGAGTTGATGGGGTTTTTAGTAAGGTCGTGAGGTGATCAAGCCTTCTTCCGGGCTGCTTGCTGTGGCGTAGAGTCGTTTGGGTATTCGACCGGCGAGGAAGGCTTCGCGTCCAGCGATGGCAGCGTGTCTGATGGCGGAGGCCATGAGAACTGGATCGCGAGCGTGCGCGATTGCGGTATTGAGCAGTACGCCGTCTGCGCCTAGTTCGAAGACTTGGGCGACATCGCTAGCGGTGCCGACGCCGGCATCGACGATGACGGGATAGTTGGGATCGTCGCTTTTGAGGTACTCGAGGATGATTTTGATGTTGTTGGGGTTGAGGATGCCTTGGCCGCTACCGATGGGGGAACCTGCTGGCATGACGCTTGCGGCTCCGGCGGATTTCAGACGGGTGGCCATGATTGGACAGTCGCTTGTGTAGCAAAGGACTTGGAAACCATCTGCGACGAGGCGTTCGCAGGCTTCGAGAGTAGCGATGGGATCAGGTAGAAGCGTTTTCGTATCACCAAGGACTTCGAGTTTGACCCAATCTGCACCTGGGTTGTTTAGGTCTCGCAGGATTTCTCGTCCCATCCTTGCGACGCGAACAGCATCTTTTGCGTTGTAGCACCCTGCGGTGTTGGGAAGGAGGGTGAAGCGATCGAGATCGATCATTTCGAGCAAGTTTCTTCCGTCGCGGTCGTAGAGTTTTTCGCGGCGTACGGCGACGGTCACGCAATCGGATCCGCTGGCTTCGAGGGAGGATCTCATCAGATCGAGAGTATCATATTTTCCGGTACCGACGATCACTCGACTGGCGAGGGTGATGCCGGCGACGGTCAGGCGATGGTTCGGGTCGTTCATCAGCCGCCACCTACGAGGGTAACGACTTCAATACGGTCACCCTTTTGAATGATGTATGTTTCGAATTGGCTTTTTGGGAGGATTTCTTCGTTGATTTCGATTGCGCAGAAACGCTTGGATATTTTGAAGGCTTCGAGGAATACGTGAAGCGGGGTATCTGGTTGGATTTGGTATTTGACGCCGTTGAATTCGATGGGAATCATGCGAGGAACGGTTTGTAAGGGGCACCAGTGGTTACGAGTTTCTCGGGCGAAGCGAGAGCATGCCCGTAAAAACATCATTCATAGTTTACCCGAAGTCCCAAGAATCGCACAGCGGAAAGACTAGGTGCTGGGGATCACCTTACGAGGCGTGCGGAGGGTTGGTAATGATCCATTGAGGGGTATACGAGGTTTGGTGGGTTCGGGGGTGGAGCGGGATATAAGGGGTGTGGATGATTGGGTTGTGGGC
>JBIJCS010000657.1:0-3060 GCA_044344575.1 Pirellula sp.
ACGCGATCCAAACACCTGGTGGGCCGCTACCGCTTCCGGTGGACTGATCAAAACCACCAACAACGGAAACTCCTTCGTTCACCAATTCGATCGAGAAGCCACCGTTTCGATCGGTGCTGTCGCTGTCAGTGCCAGCAATCCTGACATCCTTTGGGTCGGCACCGGCGAAAATAACCCTCGGAACTCCGTAAGCTACGGAGATGGAGTCTACAAGTCGACCGACGGCGGCAAAACTTGGTCCAACATGGGACTCAAAAAGACCTTCCAAATCGGTGAAATCGTTATCCACCCAACCAACCCAGATGTTGTCTACGTCGGTGCGCTCGGTCGACTCTATGGCAACAACGAAGAACGAGGCGTCTTCAAAACCGTCGACGGCGGCAAAACTTGGGAACGCTGCTTCTACATCGACGACCGTACTGGCATCATCGAAATGCAAATGAGCCCCGCTGATCCAGAAACCCTCATCGTCACCGCTTGGGAACGTCTCCGCGATGGATTCGATAGCTGGCCAGGAAACGAAATTCCAATCCCCGAAGGCTACGGTGGATACGACCCTATTCGCAAATGGGGACCCGGTAGCGGATTGTACAAAACGACCGACGGTGGCAAAAATTGGAAGAAACTCACCAAAGGTCTACCTACCAGCCAAATGGGACGAATCGGAATCGACTGGTACCGAAAAGATCCCAACGTCCTCTTCGCTGTCATCGATTGCGAAAACATCGGCAAAGGCCCCGCACCCCTGAGCGTCTTATGGGGAGCCGTCGGCGAAAACCGCGAAAACCAAGTCACCGTCACTCAAGTCTACGCGAATAGCCCCGCAGCCAAAGCAGGACTGAAAGTCGGGGATATCATCGAATCAATCAACAACGAAGCCATCACCGACTTCGACCGTATCCTCGACACCATTCGAGACAAAAAAGCCGGTGAAACATTCAAGACCACCGTCAAACGTGGAGCGGAATCGCTTACCCTCGAATACACACTCGTCTCGCGTGGCGCAAACCGCTCCGGAGAATCCGGTGGCGGGGGCGGATCCATGCGTACCCTCGGTCTCTTCGGTGCCTTCGGCGAAGATGCAGACGAAGGACTCAAAATCTCCACAATCTTCCCAGAGAGCGCCGCACAAAAAGCCGGCATCCAAGCAGAAGATATCATCACGGAATTCGACGGTAAGAAATCCCAATCATGGGAAGATCTCCTCGAACAACTCGGCAACAAAAATGCAGGGGATAAAGTCAAAGTCAAATTCATCCGACTCGGTGAAAGCAAAGACGTCGAAGTGACACTCGAAGCCCGCCAAGGTGGCGGAGGCGGTGCAGCTGGCGGAAGCGGTGCAGGTGGCGGACAAACCACTCCAACGCAATCGAGCACCTACATCGGTATCACCGGTGATACCGGTCCTGAAGGTGGTGCAAAACTCTCAAACGTCACCGAAGGTGGCCCAGCCGAAAAAGCCGGAGTCCTCAAAGGTGATGTCATCGTCGCGATCAACGATAAAGATGTCGCAGACTATCGCGCTACCCTCGATGCACTTCGCGGAAACCGCGTTGGCGACAAAGTAAAACTGAAAATCAAACGAGGCGATGACACCAAAGAAATCGAAGTGACCTTCGAAAATCGACCAGGACCCGTGCGTCCTTATACTGCGTCGCTCGGCGGACAAGCTCCCAACATTCAAGATCAACAAGGAGCCAAAGGGCACGAATATGGCGGGATCTATAAGTCCATCGATGGCGGTGAATCCTGGACCCGCATCAATAGCCTTCACTCCCGTCCCATGTACTTCAGCGTCGTTCGTGTCGATCCAAACGACGAGAAAAACGTCTACCTCCTAGGCGTATCTCAATTCAAATCCTCAGACGGAGGAATCACCTTCGACGCGAACCTCGGACGCGCTGTCCATGCCGACGGTCACGCCCTGTGGATCGACCCACGCGATGGACGACACATGATCATCGGCGTCGATGGCGGTGTGTATACCACCTACGATCGCGGAAACCGCTGGGATCATTTGAATACCCTGGCCCTCGGTCAATTCTATCACGTCGCGATTGCACCGAAGTACCCCTACTACGTCTACGGTGGCTTGCAAGACAACGGTACGTGGGGCGGCCCTGCAATCTCGCTGAACGGTTCAGGACCCGTAAACGAAGACTGGCTAAGCGTCGGTGGGGGCGATGGATTCATGTGCCGCGTCGATCCGAACGATCCCGAATTGGTCTACTGGACCAGCCAAGACGGAAACATGGGACGACGAAATATGAAAACAGGCGAACGAGCCTCGATCCGCGCCGTCGCACCCGAAGGTGAACCCGCTTACCGATTCAACTGGAACACCCCGTTCATCCTCTCGAACTTCAATTCGCGCGTCTTCTACGCGGCAGGAAACTATGTCTTCCGCTCGTGGGATCGCGGTAGCAACCTCGAAAAAATCTCCCCCGAAATCACGTTGACTAAACGTGGGTCGGCGACCGCTCTCTCCGAATCGCCACGCAGCCCAAATGTACTTTACGTCGGAACCGATGACGGTGCTCTTTGGGTCACCCGCGATGCCGGTAAGACTTGGACGGACATCACCAAAAACCTCGGACTTGTCGCTCCTCGCTGGGTCTCGACCATCGAAGCCTCCCGCTTTGAAGATGGCCGAGTGTATGTCTGCCTCGATGGACACCGATCCAATGACGATGACCCTTACGTCCTCGTCTCCGAAGATTACGGCAAGACGTTCAAATCCCTCCGCGCAAACCTTCCTTGGGGTTCGACCCGCTGCTTGCGAGAAAGCCCCTTCAACGAGAACGTACTTCTCGTTGGAACCGAGTTCGGATTGTTTGCTTCCGCGAATCGTGGCGAAACCTGGAGTTCTCTAAACTCCAATCTTCCTACCGTTGCCATCTTTGATTTGGCCTTCCATCCAAACAACGGAGAAGTCGTCCTGGCAACCCACGGCCGCAGCCTGTGGATCGGTGATATTACCGCTCTACACCAGCTTGCACCCACCCACCTGACCGAATCGCCAAATCTCTACAAACCAACAACTGCAATTCGTTGGCGTCG
>JBIJCS010000577.1:0-3049 GCA_044344575.1 Pirellula sp.
GAAGAAGTGCGTAGCCGACATGAAGTTACCACCAGACTACGGCATTGTTTTCGGTGGGCAAGCGGACATGCTAAACGAAACGGCGTATTATTTTGCGGTCGCGTTGATCTTGAGTATTACATTTATGTATTTGATTCTTGCGGCTCAATTCGAAAGTTGGATCCATCCGATCAGTATTCTTTCGGCGTTGCCAGTGACCATTCCTTTCGGTTTGCTTTCGCTGTTGTTGCTTCGAACGCCGTTGGACTTGTATGCCATGTTTGGACTTTTCATGCTTATTGGCATTGTGAAGAAGAACGGGATTCTCCAAGTGGACAAGACGAACGAGTTGCGGCGCGGTGGGATGCTACGAGAGGCTGCAATTCTCGAAGCCAATGCGACGCGGTTGCGACCGATCTTGATGACGACGGTCATGCTGATGGCGGCGATGATTCCCATCGCGATGGGGCAAGGGCCGGGGGCGAGTGCGCGAGCGAGTATGGCGAAGGTGATCATTGGAGGCCAAGCGCTTTCGCTGTTGTTATCTCTCGTGGTGACTCCCGTGATCTATTCCCTGCTGGATGATTTCAAGCGGATTCTTGGGGAAAAGTTCCACAGGTTCAGTGAGTTTCTGTTGCCGGAGAGTGAGGTTGCGACCAGAGCCGTTGAAGGTGGGAATTTTCGTTGATAAATTCTTCTCGCTGGTGCGGTGTCGAATCTCGTACGCTATAAGTTAAAGACCTGAAGTTAAAGACCCGTGACTGACTTGGTTTTCAAGTGGTCCAATTCAGCTTTCCATTTCACCATTCCTCTTGCTATCACGAAGGTACCCGAATGAATTACTCAATGATGCATCGTTCATTGGCAGATCAAGCTTCTTCACCGACTGGCCGATCGTTAAGTAAGGCTCGTCGATCGCTAAAAAAGGTGCTGCTTACACTCAGTATCGCGTCGTTTAGTTCCGCATCGATTGCCAATGATTGGTATCAGTGGCGAGGTCCGAATCGCGACGGGATCGCTTCCGAAACAAAGTTGCTAGATCAATGGCCGGAAGACGGTCCTGCGATTGCTTATCGCACCAAAGGACTAGGATCGGGGATGGCCAGCGTTGCGATCCACGGGGGGCTTGTGACCACCATCGGAAACATCGATGGGCAGACGACTCTGGTATGTTTAAATCAAGCCGATGGCAGTGCGGCGTGGAAAACCCCGTTTACTCCAGAGAAGGGTGCTGCGAATGGAACGCCGACGATCGACCCCGAGACGGGATTCGTCTACGCAATGAGCTTTGATGGGATTTTGGTTTGCTGCAACGGTAAGACAGGTGAGGTGATTTGGAAGAAGAGTTTTTCGAAGGATTTTGGTGGGAAGATGGAGTCTGGCTGGGGCTACAGCGAGTCTCCGCTTGTCGATGGTAACAAGCTACTGTGCACCCCTGGGGGTACCAAATCGATGGTTGTTGCGTTGGACAAGAAGAGTGGAGAGTTGCTTTGGTCCGGGAAGGCACCGGAGGGCAAGTTGCGAGGAAACGACGGTGCGGGATATTCATCGATCGTGATCTCTAACGCGGCGGGGCGCAAGCAATATGTGCAACTGATCGGGCATGGGGTCGTTAGTTATGATGCGCAGTCTGGCGAATTGCTTTGGAGCTATGACCGTGTAGCGAACACCACCGCCAACATTCCGACTCCATTGGTCAGTGGAAACTATGTCTTCTGCTCTACTGGTTATGGGGATGGAGGGACGGCGTTATTGGAAGTTTCCCGCGATACCAATGGGTTGAAGGTCAGTGAGGTTTATTACAAGTCGTCCAAGGAGCTACAGAACCATCATGGTGGAATGATCATGATTGGGGAGCACGTGTACATGGGCCATGGACACAACAATGGTTTCCCCGCTTGTGTCGAATGGCGTACTGGGAAGGACTTGTGGGAAAAGGGGCGTGGGGCGGGTGGTGGTTCCGCAGCCATTCTCGCTGCGGACAAGAAGCTCTTCTTTCGGTATCAGGATGGGGTGATGGCGATGATTGATACCGATACGAAAGCTTACAAGCTACTCGGCAAGTTCAAGCTTGCGACACACAATGGGGAAAGCTGGCCACATCCCGTGATCGTCGATGGGCAGATGTTCATCCGCGATCAGGATGAGCTTGTTGTTTACAAGGTTTCGAAGTAGTCGCGTTGTGTAGTTGCTTTATTCGACTTTCAGTTCGCGGTAATAAATCGCATTACCGTTGGCGACGAAGAGGGTGCTATGGCGAGCCCCTCCCAAGATGCAGGTCGTCAACGGCTGGTTCTTGTTTGGTTTGGGCAAGAGACCGCATGGGCGTCCGGTGGGATCAAAGATTTGGACGCCGAGCTCGCTGGTGACGTAGTAGCGTCCTTTTTTGTCTACGGCCATTCCGTCTCCCAGTGAGGGTTCCACATAGGGAGGAGGTTCGTTGAAATGGAAGGGTTGATCGTAGTGATAGGCCAATCGCATGGGCATCACGGGCATTTTTGCATCGAGCTCCCCTGCCCCGTTGATACGGAAGAGCCAAGTAGCGTTTCCGCCGTAATCGGAGACTGCGAGGGTACCACCGTCACGTGATAACGCGATTCCATTGGGCTTGTTGATCCCTTCATCAACCACGGTGGTTTTACCGCTGGTTGGATCGACTCGAACAACTTGTTTTGCTCCTGTATCGGTAAACAAGATATGCCCTTCGGAGGTAACCGCGAGGTCATTTGGGTTGACACCTTCGGCGATTGTTTTCACTGCACCTGTAGCAAGATCGATCGATAGGATTCGTTTTTTAGAACCTTGGCAAGCGATTAATCGTTTGCCATCAGGGGAGAGTTCTAAGCCACTGACGGATTCTTTCCATAGTTCGGTTACTTTTCCGTCGGCGGCATCGATGCGGAAGATGCCTGGGGAACGCATATCGCAGAAGTAGACGTGTCCGATGGCGTCTGCGCAGAGTGCGTCTGCAAAACCTAGATTTTCGGCGATCGGTTTCCATCCTTCTCCTGGGATCAAAAGGTTCAGTAGCGTCAGGTCTCCCCCGAGGTCACCTCGGGTATCATAGGTT
>JBIJCS010000578.1:0-3045 GCA_044344575.1 Pirellula sp.
CAGTTCTTTGCTACGGGTTGGTTTTGCGACCCATCCGTGGAGAGTGATTCCGCTGCTGGCGGCTTGTTGCAGCCAAGTTTTTGCGGCATCGGAGAGTGAATCGCGGCCGAGTTCGACAAGTTGATTGGAGAGTTGTCCATTGCGTTCTTTTTGGGTTTCAGCGATACGAAGGATTTGTTCAGCGCGGGCGAGGGGATCCTCGACACTGGTTTCCACGAGTTTCAAAACGCGCTGGATATCTGTTGGTGCAACCATCGTGGAGGTTGTTAAGAGGGCATCGCGTAGCCAAGGAGTGTTCCATTGGTTTTGGAGTTTCGGAGCGACGAATTCGATTAACTCCAGGGACCAGCGAGCGGCGGCGGGATCTCGGACGGCTTGGAGAACTTTGAGAATATCCTGAGCGCGATTCGCGAGTGTGGTCTGTGATTCGTTGTTGGCTTCTTGGGGTAGGTTGGCTTCTTGGGGTGGGTTGGAGTCTTGGGATAGGGACAGGAGGGTGTTCGGGAATCGGGTATCGGATTTGGTGAGTCTGCCGAAGATGTCTCGCAGCGCGATCCAGTGAGCTTGGACAAGAATTGCATCGCGTGGGTCGACCGATGGGATTTGTTCGAGGATTCGTGATGCATCGTCGAGGTTGCCGGATTGACCGAGTTGCTCGATTGCGCGGAGTCGTCGTACGGAAGTGATCGTTTGTGGAGTGTCTCGATCTGGCTTTGGTTCGCTGGTTGCGAACTCATTGAGGATACGGATGGCATCTTCTCGGTTATCTACGGAGAAGAGTTCTTTCGCAGGAGCGGGATTGGCGTTGGGTGGAGTGGGGGCAATGGTTTGGTTGTTGTTTTGCCAGCGGATGCGCCAGATGCGACCGCTGGTGCGGTCGCGGTCGGGGTGTTCGAGGGGGACTTCGTAGTGTCCGATGATTTTGTTGTAGAAGTCCGCGACGTACAGTGCGCCGTCGGGTCCAAACTGTAGGTCGACGGGGCGGAACCATGGATCATCGGAGGTGAGCAGGTCGGGCATTTCGATTGCGTTTGCGGTGGTACCGACGTACTCGAGTCGATTGCGATTGATGCGGCAAGTCATGACGTTACCGCTGAGCAAGTTGTGTTGGAGGGAGGGGGGGAAATTAGGGTGATTGACGTAGGCGAGTCCGGAGATCGCGGTACTGCCGTGGAGGTGGTCCATGGTGGGGGGAACGAACCCGAGTCCATCGTGAGGTCTGCCGAAGCTTGGGTAGCATCCGCCTCGCAGGAGTTGGGAGATTGGTTTGCTATGGCAATCGGCGGAGAACCAGAATCCGTATTGGTCTTGGGTCATCCCGAACGGGTTGACTTGGCCTTGGGTGTAGAGTTCGACACGAGAGCCATCGGGTTTGAAGCGGAAGACATTGCCGCTTGTTAGTTCGATGCTGTGGCCGTCGGTGCCTTGGATTTTGGAGATATTGTTGAAGCCATGGCAGGCGTAGATCCAGCCGTCATGTCCGTTGCGTAGAGCATTGACCATGCCGTGCGTGTCGCGGGAGGTATCAAAGGGTCCGAGGATGATTTGGCGTTGATCGCATATTCCGTCGGCGTCGGTGTCGCGAAGGTAGTAGATATTGGGGATAGAGAAAGCGAGAACGCCATCGCCATAGGGGAGTACACCGATGGGGATATTCAAGCCATCGGCGAAGAGGGTTTTGGTTTCGAAGGAGCCGTCTTGGTCGCGGTCTTCGAGTCGGACGATGGAGTCTCCGATGTTGGTTTGTGAGGGGTTGTTTTCTGAAGGTTTGTTTTGTGTGGCAGGGAATGGGTAGAGGGTGCTTTGCGATACCCACAAGCGACCGAGGGAGTCGAACGCGAGGTTCATCGGTTTCGCGATTTGTGGTTCGCTAGCGACGAGTTCGACGTGGAAGCCTTTCGGTACGTGAAATCCTTGAAGTTCCTGTGCGGGTGATCGGAATTCCGAGGCTCGAATCGTTTGTCCGAACCACTCAGTTGGACTGTTGGGTTCATCGGCCCGCAGTTCGTTGGCTGTCAGTTCGTCGGAATCCGCAACACTTTCGCTTGAGCCGTTCCTCGTTTGTGTTGGGCGAGCCTCCGCCGGTGTGCCTGACTCGGACTCGTTGGGAAGTTCCCCAGCGTATCCCGGTATTGCGAACGTCAGCAATGCAAACGATTGGAGGGTTGCATGCAGTAGGTTTGCGATGAAGCGGGAGTATTTGTTGAGTATGGGCGATTTGGCGGAGGGAGGAATGGATTTCATGGTGGGATGGGGTAGGAGGGTGGTTTAGGCTTCGTCGAGGATTTCGACGGCCTTGAATTTCTCACCTTCGAGCATGGAGAGGCTTGCACCGCCGCCGGTACTGACGTGCGTGACGGAGTCAGCGAAGCCGAGTTGTTCGATAGCCGCGGCGCTATCCCCACCGCCGATGATGCTGACGGCATCGCTATCGGCGACGGCTTTTGCGACGGCTTTGGTGCCGGCGTCGAAGGGGGGCATTTCGAACACGCCCATGGGGCCGTTCCAGACGACGGTTTTGGAGGATTGAACGATTTCTGCGTAGCGTTTTGCTGTTTCTGGGCCGATGTCTAGGCCTTCCCATCCCTCGGGGATTTCGCCAGCGCGAACGACTTGTTTGTTGCACTGACCGCTGAAAGCGTCGCCGCAGTGGGTGTCTGTGGGTAGAACTAGTTTTGAGCCGCCGGCTGCGATGAGTTCTTTGGCGAGGGGGACTTTGTCGGGTTCGACGAGGCTTTTGCCGGTTTTGCCACCTTGGGCGAGTGAGAAGGTGTAAGCCATCGCCCCGCCGATCAGGACGTAGTCGCAGACACCGAGAAGGTTCTTGATGACGTTGATTTTATCGCTGACTTTTGCACCGCCGAGGATAGCGACGAAAGGTCGTTGTGGAGTGGAGATGGTGTCGCTTAGGTATTGAATTTCTTTTGCGACGAGGAACCCGACGACTTTGGGTTTTGAGCCCATGGCCAGGGGCACAGCGACCATAGAAGCTTCTTCGCGGTGGCAGGTACCGAAGGCGTCGTTGCAGTAGATATCCGCGAAGGA